>NZ_JACJSC010000006.1 GCF_014697575.1 Planktothrix sp. FACHB-1365
TGGGTTTTAATCACTTCTTTTACCTGATCCGCGTGAGCTTTAATTGCCTTCTTGCTAGGTTTGATTAGGGTTTTAAATCCTATGAATTTTCCGTTATTCTTTTTTCCAGAATGGTGTTTACCAACTGCGTATTGTCGGAAGTTCCAACCTAGAAAGTCGAATCCTGGTTTTACCTTTTCGCCATCTACCTCGATTTCTCTCAATGTGTGGCATATACGGGTTTTGGCTGGTTTCAGTTTTAACCCTATGGGTTTTAACCATTCTTCGATAGCAACTTGACACTGTTGAATGATTTCTAATTGTGGACTGATTACCACGAAATCATCGGCATATCTGATGGCTTTGGCTTGTACATTATTCTTTTTAGGGAATTTGTTTTCAATGAGCCTAATCATTCCATCCAGTGCGATGTTTGCGAGTAGAGGACTAATGACTCCTCCTTGTGGAGTGCCTGACTCTGTTGCATTAAATATGCCGTTGTCCATTACCCCAGCTTTTAACCATTGTCTGATTTGTGCTTTTATAGTTGATGGACAATCAATTTTGGACAGTAGGTATTCATGGTTAATCTGGTCAAAACACTTTGAGATGTCAGCATCTAAGATGTAATATTCACCTTTGTTGATGCTTTGGAAGATTCGTGACATGGCATCATGGGCTGAACGTCCGGGTCTAAACCCATAGCTTTCACCCTCGAATCTGGCTTCCCATTGGGGTTCTAATGCCAATTTAACCAAGGCTTGCCTGATTCTATCGTTTATAGTTGGTATACCTAGTGGGCGTTTTTCGACCTTGGGTTTGGGAATCCATTTCCTTCGGAGTGGTTTTGCCTTTTGGTATTTACTCAGATTTTGGGCAAGTTCTAACCGTTGATTGGGTGTAATGGATTTGATTCCATCAACCCCGGCTGTTTTCTTCCCTTGATTATCCTGAGTTACCTTTCTAATCGCTAGAAGTTTGGCATAATATGACTTGACTAGAAGTTTTTGGAGCTTCCGAGCTTTTGCATTTTGTCCCGATAATGATGCCTGGTAAATTCTCTTTTGCAGCTTAAATACTACCCGTTGAACTTTCGCCCAATTGATAGAATTCCATGCTTCCGTAGTCTTGGTTATACTCGTTTTCACCGTTTTAACCGCTAATTGAAACCTTACCTAACAACTAAACCGAACTCTATGGGCATATCTTAAATATTACATTTAAGCATTAGCTTCAGAATCCATCTCTCGCCCTCACAACATCCGCTTTAGATTTGTAGCTACCTGACAGTATTCGACCTCTGTAGGAGTATATAGGTTTTAACGTTCCTTGAAAAATGGTATTATTGCCTTTAGAATCATCCTGTCTGCCGGGGTACTTTTGGGAGTCTTAGTAAGTGAAAAATTAAATTCCTTACCTTTTATAGAAGTGTATACAAACTTCTATCTTTTCCCCTTGTTCTTTTGAACGCAGTGTAATCAAGTCATTTCACTACTTAATTATTACGACAGTTCAAGCTGGATGTTTACTTTCGTTATTCTTGGACAATTGGCTAGGGAACTTGCTTAGATATTTGACTTATATCCGATTTCCCGTTATTCCCAGCTTCAGTGTTTTGATAATCAGTCTGACACTGTGGGAATTGCCTTACCCCTTTGGCATAGAATACTCTACCTGTTAGGCTTCGGTAATCCGTACCATTGACTCCGGGGTTGACCTTCCTCTAAGGTCACATTTTCAAAGTTAAGACAGGCTGGATTCGATTTATTGTTGGATTGATATCCCTTAACCAATTGTCTAAACCTATCTCCCTGTTTACGTTTCGGGTGTTATTCCTTGACTTTGACAGGAACGTTTCGCACTAATTCTATAATAATACTACTTTTTGTTGGAGTAACCGTTGGACTCGGTTTTGAAACGCGGGTTTGCCAAAACTGGCTAAACTTTGCTGACGTAACCAAGGCCCATTGCAGCGTTGATCTTCACCCTTCAGCAGTTCAATACAAGCTTGAGCAACGGCATCTACATCCCGATGAGGCACTTGCCAGCCTAATTTACCATCCTGTAACGGATCAGCCGAACCATCCCTATCCCCAGCAATAACGGGTTTTTCACAGGCCATTGCCTCTAAATAAACAATTCCAAACCCTTCTTGAGACGGCATCACATAACCCTCACAGACGCGGTAATGCTCGACTAATTCTTCCGTGGGAACAAACCCCGCAAACACAACGCGATCGCTTACCCCTAAATCTTGAGCTAACTGTTGGAGTCTGGGTTGGTCATCCCCTCGACCAATGACTAAATATTTAACATCGGGAAACACTTGAGCAATTTGGGATAAGGCGCGAATGGTGACATCCACTCCTTTATAGGGATCACCTTTCCACAGTCGGGCGACGGTCATTAACACCCGTGCATCTTGTAACCCATAGCGTTCAATTAAGTGTTGAGGTTTGGGGCCAGGGGTAAAGTGTTCCCCATTGACCATACAAGGTAACATTTCAAACTGCTTAGGATTGAGGTGATTGGCAAGACACGCTTGATCTCGGCTATATCGGCTAATTGTCCAAATTTGATCGGCGTTTTGGAGTGCCTTTTGATACTTCGTTGGTAAAGGTGCCCAAACTTCTTTGCCATAGGTTAAGACGGTGTAGGGAATTCCTAACGGTTGGCAGATGGTTTGTACCAAGTGGGATAAATTAATATGACCACATAACACGCGCTCAGGTCGTTCTTGGAGTAAATCTAGGAGTAAAGCTTTTGCTAATTGCAAGCGTCCCCAGGTGGGAAATTGGGATTTAAAATATTGAAATTTAAACAAACTTGATGGGGTTTCTAAAGGGTTAAAAGATTCAGGAGAATCGCGTAAAATTAAAACCTGACTCTCTGGATTAATAGGTGGCTTTGTCAGTTCATCAAGTTGATAAAAATCTTGATAAGCCGTTAAGATATCTTTAACATAGGATTGAATTCCACCTTCACAAGAAAAAACGGCTAAAAAGCACCACGTTAAACGAGAATGAGTTTGTCCTAGTTTGGGGTGTTTCTGTAATAGCATAGCTGGGTTTCAAAAATAATATTTTTTAGACACAAAATCCGAAATTGCAAGCTAATCTGGTTCAAAATTAACGGTTTTGTACGCTTTGGGCGTAACATCCTATATCAATAAGTTATAGCAACCCCTGTTTCTCTGTATACAAAAAACGATACCTGTGATAGTCCCCAAGATTTAGCCTAACACGCTATCCTAGTAAACTCACAGGTATCCGGTTGAAATAATCGAAATAAAAATCCGTTGGTTTAGAAGCCTAACGTTAAAGACTTGTCGATGGGAAGGGCGGCGCCAATTCCTAACCACAGCGTTACTAACGTTCCAAATAAGAAAACCGCACTAGCTACAGGACGACGGAAGGGGTTTTGGAATTTGTTAACACTTTCAATGAAAGGAACAGCAATTAAGCCCACAGGAATCGAAGACATTAACATGATTCCTAAGAGTTTATTGGGGACTACCCGTAAAATTTGGAAAGTCGGCCAGAGATACCATTCCGGCAGAATTTCTAACGGCGTAGCGAAGGGATTAGAAGGTTCTCCCATCATTGCCGGGTCAAGAACAGACAGGGCAACGATTAAACCGAAAGACCCCAGAATCACCACCGGGAACGTATATAACAAGTCATTGGGCCAAGCAGGTTCACCATAGTAGTTGTGACCCATGCCTTTAGCTAATTTAGCCCGAAGAACTGGATCACTGAGATCCGGCTTTTTTAAGATGGACATGATTAAAAGTGCGCTCCTTTTTTGAGGAATCTAGCAAATCGTTGCTGGTTTTTCATTGTGGCTGCAACGCTCTAAATTCAGTGTAGCAAGGGCTACTCCCAAACCCGAAATTTTAGATTTTGGATTTTAGATTTTGGATTAAAAATCAAAGGAGTAGCTGAAAAACCCAAGCCCTAAGCCGTGCATTTACAGGGGGCCAGAAATGCCTTGCTTCCGAATCATCAGGAAGTGGGCTAACATAAAGACGGCAATCAGCCAAGGCAGCACAAAGGTATGTAAGCTATAGAAACGGCTGAGGGTGCTTTGACCCACGGCAGTACCGCCCCGCATCAGTTCAACAATGGTAGAACCAACAACGGGAATGGCTTCGGGAACCCCAGATACAATTTTCACAGCCCAATAACCGACTTGATCCCAAGGCAGAGAATAGCCTGTCACCCCAAAAGAAACAGTAATCACGGCTAAAATCACACCCGTGATCCACGTTAATTCACGGGGCTTTTTGAAACCGCCGGTCAGATACACGCGGAAAACGTGCAGGATCATCATTAACACCATCATGCTGGCAGACCAGCGATGGATAGACCGAATTAACCAACCAAAGCTTACATCCGTCATAATGTACTGAACGGAATTGAAGGCTTCGGTGACAGTTGGTCTGTAATAGAACGTCATTGCAAATCCAGTGGCAAACTGGATTAAAAAGCAAACTAAAGTAATTCCACCCAAGCAATAGAAGATGTTCACATGAGGGGGGACATACTTACTTGTAATGTCATCCTCAAGGGCTTGGATTTCCAGCCGTTCATCAAACCACTTAAAGGTCTGAGAGTCTTTTATTCCCTTAGAAAACATGAAGCTAGAATTCCTAACAATGAATTGCTTTGACACTCCCACCCCTAAAGAAGGTGAGATTCTTTAAAGATTTCACTTCAAATATCCCTACAAATAGGGTTCTTGGGCGCAATCCTTTTGCTATAAAAGCGGTCTGCTATCCTTATCTTTCAATAAGCTCCTCAAGCGTTTAGGGTTGCTCCCCTGGTTTCGACGAGTCCCGCCGTACCTTATTTTGAGCTTAACAGATAAGATATTTGAAAGTGGCTAAAGCCAGAATGCCTATCCCAACCCTAGAAGGGGTGGGCTTGCAGCACGGTCAAATTCTGTTAGCTATTGTTTTGCTTTCAGGAACCTACGATAATCAGCAAAATATTTGATCATCTGTCCTGTACTTGTTTTATCCCGATGGTGTTGCCACTGATCAGTTCACAAGCTTTGACGAACTCAAGCAAAGTCCGAAACGCAATGGCATGATAGAGATGCGTTTAAGTCTCTAGGATTGACATCCTCCGCCGATGATCGGGGGATGCCTGACTCTGAGAAATTTGGCTAACAATCAACCATCACCCAGAGAAACAGGGGCTTCGGTTTTTATCCGATTGACAGCTTAGACTAAAAGCCCGGTGTGTTCTCCCCTCCGATCAAAAATGTAACATAACTTTAACTCAATTTTCACGAAACTCAGGAATCAACATTTGATGCTGAGAGTCCCTAACGGTCTTGATTTAAAATCAAGTGGTCAAGGTTCCCCAGGGGTTGATCTCGAACCTGAATATTAAAATAGCGATTGAATCACCACCATGCACAAGCGAGTTTTTCAGATAGCCTCTCTCATTATTCTGCAAATAGCCTTAATCTGGAGCACTTGGGTCACTCCGGTTTCGGCGTTGACTGAAGATCAAAAGATTTTTAGCGAAAGTTGGCGAATTATTAATCGCGCTTATATTGATGAGAGCTTCAACCATCAAAATTGGTGGTCTATCCGCGAGAAATGGATGCGACAACCCTTCAAAAACCGGGAGGAGACCTATCAAGCCATTGAGAAGATGTTAGCCACCCTGGATGACCCCTTTACTCGTCTGTTACGACCGGATCAATATCGCAGTCTACAAGTTAATACCTCTGGGGAACTCATGGGCGTGGGGTTACAAATTGCCCTGGATGCAGAAACGGGCGATTTAACGGTAATTTCCCCGTTAGAAGGTTCTCCGGCTGAACAAGCGGGAATTCAACCCCGCGATCGCATTTTGAAAATTGATGGGTTGCCCACTGCTAATTTAACTTTAGATGAATCTGCCGCTCGGATGCGAGGGCCCATCGGTAGCCGGGTGACATTAACGGTATTACGGGAGGGTAACACGGTAGCGGAAGATTTGGTTTTAATTCGCGATCGCATTGCTCTTAACCCAGTCACCGCAGAATTACGGTCTGATTTGGGAGAAACGCCTCTGGGTTATATTCGTTTAAGTCAATTTAGTGCCAATGCAACTGAAGAAGTCGCCCATGCCATTCAATCTTTAGAAAAACAAGGCGCAAAAGCTTATATTTTAGACTTAAGAAATAATCCAGGGGGATTATTACAATCGGGGATAGAAATTGCCCGTCTTTGGTTAGATGAAGGCACGATTGTTTATACTGTAAATCGTCAGGGGGTCTTGGGGAGTTTTGAAGCAGTGGGTTCAGCTTTAACTCATGCTCCTTTAGTGGTTTTAGTCAACCCAGGAACGGCGAGTGCCAGTGAAATTTTAGCCGGAGCTTTACACGATAATCATCGAGGGATTTTAGTGGGAGAAAAAACCTTTGGAAAAGGGTTAATTCAATCTCTATTTGATTTATCCGATGGGTCAGGATTAGCGGTTACGGTTGCCAAGTATGAAACCCCCAATCATACAGATATTAATAAGTTGGGGATTATGCCGGATCGGGTTATTCCAGCAGAATCTTTACTGCTTCGCAGTCAAGTCGCAACTGCATCGGATCAACAATATCAAGCGGCTTTGGAATTATTGTCCTCTCAATTGATGATTGCCAAGAACTGATGAGATTACGGGAATGGGAAACAAGGAAAAGGGTTTTATTGGATTCTAAAATGCTGTCTAAATGCTCATTACCTGACTATGTTAGATTATGATTTGGTGATTTTAGGAGGAAGTTTAACGGGACGCTATGCTGCTTTATTAGCGTCTCAAATGCAGGGGCGGGTCGCTTTAGTTGAACCGAAAGAACTCACTTTAACACCCGGATATCAAGGGTTATTTCCGATTGCAAATTCTATCCAAAATCAACAGCAAGTTTTCCTCAGCAAAAAAGCAGATCTTGAAAGTAATTTTAAGGGCAAAAAAATTAAACGGTGGTTAGATTTAGTCAGAGCTAACCAGACAGAAATTTATTCCCCACAACGGTTAGCGACGGGGGGAATTGATGTGATTGTGGGGGAAGGAGAATTTATTGAGTCTCGGCGTTTAAGGTTTAGAATTAATAACCGAATTTTGCGATCGCGCAATTATTTATTAGCCTTAGCATCCCAACCGAAAATTCCTGCTATTGAAGGGTTATTATCCACAGGATTTATAACCCCCAATACCCTCGATTTGTTTTTAGAAAAACAGCCGAATTTATCAGAAACGGTTCCCCAACGGTTAGCCATTATTGGAGGCGATCCCGCAGGGGTTGAGTTGGCTCAGGTGTTCACTCGTTTAGGAGTGGAGGTAATTCTAGTAGTTGAAGGAACGCAAATTTTAGCTCAAGAAGAGCCAGAAGCAGTACAGTTAATCCAAGGACAATTAGAAGCGGAAGGAGTAAAAGTTTTAACTCAAACTCCAGTCATTCAAGTTAAAAAAATTGAGGATAAAAAATGGATTCAAGCGGGAAATACCGCCCTAGAAGTTGATGAAATTCTCCTAGCTTGTGGGTCTAAAATAGATTTAGAACCCTGGAATTTTAACTTAATTAACGTTCAATTAAAAGGTCATTATTTAGGGGTGAATGAAAAATTACAAACCACAAATCCTAGAATTTACGGTTGTGGAGAGATTTTAGGGGGGTATTCCTTTGAACATATCGCCCAATATGAAGCCCAAATTGCCCTTAAAAATGCCCTATACTGGCCTAAGTTTACGGTCAATTATCAAAGCATTCCTTGGGCTATTTTTTCCCACCCCCAATTTGCCAGAGTCGGCTTCACAGAAACCCAAGCAAAAAGTCGGTATGGAACTCAAGTTATTGTTGAAAGACAATCACTCAAACAGATCACTCAAGCTCAAATTTGGGGAGAAACAACGGGATTTTGTAAACTTGTTGGCTTATCTAATGGTAAACTATTAGGGGCTACGGTGGTGGGTTCTCAAGCGAGTGAGTTAATTCATACCCTTGCTTTAGCAATTCGTCAAGGGGTAAACTTGAAAACCTTAGCAGAATGTCCTGCTATTTTACCGACGTTTTCCGAAGTTTATCATCAAAGTGCGATCGCCTGGATTGATCAACGTCGTCGTCAAAATACAGTATTATTTGATGGAATTGAGAATCTATTTCATTGGCGACGATATTGGGGAAATTAAGCTTGAAAATGTTTAGAATCAGATCTCAACAAATGCAAAAATCAAATTCTACTTTTTTATCGATGTTTTCCATTTCAAAATGTAGATTTCTCCGGTTGCTCAACGGATATCAATCCTTGACATTAATCAGTTTGGCTCTCCTAATTTTAACGGTTTCTGGCTGTCAAAAACCAGCGGCTCAAGTACAGTTAGGTCAAGATCAAGAATGTTTTGGATGTGATTTTAAAGGTAAAAGTTTACAAGGGCAGAATTTAGAAGGAGCTAAACTCAATAATTCTAACTTCAGTCAAGCAGATTTGAAAGGAGTTAATCTCAAAGGGGCGTTGTTAGATAATGTGGATTTTACGGGGGCAAATTTAGCAGGGGCTGATTTAAGTGGAGCCGCCTTAACTCAAGCTAATTTAACCAATGCTAATTTGAGTCAAGCTAATCTTACAGGGGCATTTATTCGAGGTGCTAAACTCAATAATGCTAAACTCAATAATGCTAATTTTAAGGATACTGATTTGAATTCAGCCGACTTAACGGGAGCCAATACAAAAGGAGCTAATTTTCAAGGGGCAATCATGCCGGATGGTACAATTCAAAAGTAACCTTAAAAACAGAAATCGGGTTTTTATCTTTAATTATCTGTATAATTATAGTAGGTTAAAATCCCGGTTTCTATATTCTATTTTATCATGCTTAAAGCAATTTTATTTGATTTAGATGGAACTCTTACTAATACTGACCCCTTCCACTATCAAACCTGGGCAAATGTTTTAGAAACTCATCAAATTACGATTGATTCAAGCTTTTATAAAACTCATATTAGTGGCAAAACAAACGCTGAAATTGTCAAGAATTTATTTCCTCATTTTTCCGAAGAAGAAGGATTAAAATTAGCTAATTTAAAAGAATCTAAATTTCGAGAATTAGCCGTTAATTTAGAACCCTTACCCGGATTAAACGATTTTTTAGTGTGGGTCAAACAACAGTCTTTTAAAACAGGTTTAGTGACGAATGCCCCTCGTGAAAATACAGATTTTATGCTGGAAACCCTGAATCTATCGAATTATTTTGATAGTGTTATTTTATCCGATGAAATTGGAATCGGAAAACCCGATCCGGCTCCTTATCAATATTGTTTAGAGCAGTTAAATGTTTTAGCAGAAGAAGCGATCGCATTTGAAGATTCTCCCTCTGGAATTCGGTCTGCAATTGCTGCGGGTATTAAAACCATTGGGGTTGCTTCCACTCATGAACCTAAAATTTTAACAGATTTAGGTGTGGCATTGGTGATTGAGGATTTTAAAAATTTAGCTTTGGGAACCTATCTCCAAAAAATTAGATAAAATCCTAATGATGTTGAGCTTGAGTTAGATTCTCTATTTGTTCAAGTTCAACATTATTAAGGCTTACAGGGTAGTATTTTCGTACAGCTTCGTTCCAATTCCCCTTAGTCATAAAAGAGGAATAAGCTCAAATTTAGCTAAGGTTTAGACCATTTACAACAATCTATAATTAAATTAATGAGCCGTTGATCACCTTTCTGACAGTGGACATACAACATTTTGAATACAGCAGCTTTCAAAAATGCCCTATCTTTGAATTCATTACTCTCTTGAAAACTTATATAGTTTTTAAGTTCCCTGAGCAATTCTTCTGTAGAAGTAAGTACAAGTTTACAAGATTTACAATAATTTCCAAATTCTCCCAGATAGGATTGAAATTTTGGATCTAGGACATCTCTTTTATATCGTTCTCGGATGTGAAATACCTCATCCCAAGTAGTCACTTCTTCAACATTCAAGCTAAAATCAATTTCCCATTTTGGTAGTGGTTCTCCAGTCTTTCCAGTTGTTCCGGTAAAAGGCTGACTGTTATTCAAAGAAATCGTAACTGTTTGATGATTATAAGGATCAAATGACTTGCGCCTTGTGCGATTATCTTTCATAAGAATATCTTGATCACGCTTATAACCCGAATTGCATTTATTTCCCATTGGAACAAGGTTGCGTAAATTTGCAGCCGCAAAAGGATACTTATTTTTTAATAGGTAGTGATCTAATGCTTCACGGACTGCACCTGGCGCATCAAAATCTTCACATCCACAGAAAGGACAGGTCTGACCAGAAATCTTATCATAAATTATTCTATACTGTTCATCACGAATTTCTAAATCCGTAAGAAGTGAAAATGCAAATTCAAAAAGATCTTTCACTGGCTTCTGAATAGCAGTTGGCAGATCATTAATAGTCTCACACTCACCTTGGCAGGATAGCAGGCGGGGAATTTCATTCTGATCCTTGAATGTCTGCAAAACTTGACATTGCTGTTTAGGAGTAAGTTTTACGATTACTTTATGGTAAGCATTCAAGCGCTTCTGAAACCCTTTACGGCTTTTTAATCTCTTTCTATATCGTTCTGGAACTATCTCTGGCCAGTCTGGTAGTGATTTTCCTATTTCTATATAAGAAGTATGAATTAATTGCAGAATTTCACCTAAGCACTCGTGCAACCAATTTTGTTCTATCGCCTCAATTGGATAACCAAAAAGCATCCTAAACTCCGTCCTTATTTGTTACTTGTCGAAGATGATCTGCAAGAAATGCCTTCTGTACAGAGTTTCCAAGACTTTTAATTCCTGCTTTAATTTCTTCAGGATTATCACTATTCATCAGTTTTTTAATCTTATCACGAGAAATTTGTGAGATGGGTGGATAAATATCAAAGCATTCTTCAATAATTGTGTCGAATGTAGCACCAAATGTTTCAACATTGGGATTTCTAATTTGGATTTTCTGTTCTTCGTCTTTGCTAAAGATGAAAACTTTGTCTCTTTGCATATCGGAAGGGATAAAGGGTGCGTGTGTTGTCAACAAGCAGTCTTGTCTAGCTGCTTTAGAGGTTTCTCTGCGATCGCCATCTTTTGTATGCAAATCAAGTATACGGGAGATGAATTTTACCCGCCATTGTGGATTGAAATGTGATTCAGGTTCATCCAGTAGAAACAGTATATTAGGAGATGACAACATACAAAATGTGCCAAGAAGCTGACCCATTTGGTGTTCCCCATCGGAAAGCGATACATAATCTACTTCTTGATCATTTATTTCTTCATCAGTCTTTTGCTTACGAAACATAACTCGTTCAAATCGAAAAACTTTATCCTCATCTGGCGGTTCAGGGAGGCGCGATGCAAATCTTCTGGTTTTTTTATCCCTTTTAAATCGATCACGCACACCTTTTGGGAGTGCCAAATCATTCAACATTGCAAGTTTGTGAAATGATGAATAAAGATCAAGCGCATTTCTCCAAAATGAACTGAATGCAGTTCTCGTTTCTTGGTTAATCCAATAATCAAATATATAAGTTTCTGTCTTGTCATCGTATGTATAGCAGGTAGCACATTGCTGAAGCTGATCAATATAAATCTCAAGTTCCTCAGTCAGTTGTATGCCCTTGCGTCCAGTTTGTTGTTTAATATTGGCCTGAGCTTTTGGAGCGGCAGAATGAGCAAGTTGGATAATACAACGAAAGGAGTGCAAGTCTTGCAATCTTGCTTCTTTTAACAATGCCTCTCGTTGTGAAACATCACCGAGTAGAAGATTTGCTACGAGAACTTCAAGATGTGTTTCATAGTCAATCAGCATTAAACGAGTATCAGGAATAGGTTTATTTTGGGTTGCTACGTTTAAGGCTTCGCGTGCTACCTCATCTGCATATCCACTGCGGCTCACAAGGAAGGGTAGACTGAGCGTTTCATTATCGCCTGATGTATAGCCAACGATCTTGGAAGGTAGGAAGGCATGAGTTTCAGGAGCTTTTGGATCGCAATCTATCCAATCATATTCGTCTTCATCTCTTCTCTGAATTAGAAGCGATGGACGTTTTCTACTTCCACTACTTCGTTGCCTTGATATACGGATGCGAACAGGGATTTCATCCTCTTCTGGATAAATAAAGTATTCAATCTCGAATTGCAGATCGGGATTACTTTCACCTCGTTCTTCTTTACTGATACAAACATGAAACACGGACTGAAATATCTCTGCTATGACTTGCAAAAACTGAGATTTCCCGGCTCCATTCGGCCCAATAAGACATAGAGGGTCAAAGGAAGAATAGTCGTCATTAAATTGGTTTCGCAGTCTTACATCAAGACCATCAAGCAGACCACCACAGGTTTTAGCAGAAATGATATGAACTCGTAAAAGTTTCATTGGTTTCCTCGAACAAAGCGAATTGATTTTGCTTTTTGGTCAAAGATTTGTGTGATAATTGGTTCGGGTTCACTCAGCAAGGTAAATAAGATATCTTTGAGCAAATCATAATTACCAGAAATTTTTTCACACAATTCATCAAATGAGAAAGTGTCTTGTGGCCATTGATCAATTACCTCTTTAACTGATGCTTTAGTAATCTTAATCATAGTTGGCTTCCTCTTAAAAGTTCTCTTGGGTTGAGCAGCTTGCTCGGCTCGTTTGGCTCGAATGCTTTCTAGCAAAACTGTTGCTGGTTCATCATTGGGATCTTGTGGTACTAACTCGCCTCGAAATGCTTTGTCGAGTAGCGTAGTTTTTAGTTTTTCTATCTTAGTACAAGCTTGTCTATAACAAACTTCAAGACGATCAGCGTATGCAAAGAGTCTATCGACACGACCTACTATTTCTTGCTGTTCATCAATAGAAGGAACTGATACTGGTGCTGAAACAACAGTTTTTTGATTGATCTTTGGCATATTACCACTGGTTCCAGTAGCGTATTTGCGAAAGTACGAACGAACATAATGACTTGAAAGGAGGTAATACAAGAATTTCGTTAAAACTCTATCATTAGCCCTACATTTCATTATTAAATCAGGATAGATGTACTGCTTTGGCAAACCGTCATAGATTGCACTCACACCAACATACTCTAGAGTATTAGCTCGTTGAATCAAGATATCGTTTGGTTTAAGCCAGAGGTAAGAATCTTCTGGAATTTTTTCATTAATATATTTGATATGCGTGGGATTGAATTTTCCGCTTGTTGTTGCTGTCAGAGTGAGGGATCGTGTGTCAGTTTCAAAATTAACTGCTCTAGGCGAATAACCATTACGAGGTTTCTCAATTAAGAGATCTCCAATGACTGCCTCTTGCCAACCTTCAGAGTTATTAGTATTAACCCAATCATCTGTTAACTCTCCCGATATTGCCGCAGTAATAACAGCTTGTCGAAAACGTTCGAGAAGATGCGACACACGCTCCAAGCGATCACGACACGCATCAACCCGCGCAAGCAATGAATCGAGCTTATCGGCAATCCGTTTTTGTTCATTGAGTGGTGCAAGTGGAGTGCTAATTGCTGATAACTTTTTTGCATTGACATTAGATACGGCAATTCCTGCTGATGCTTCAGAAATTTGCTGCCAGTATTCAGCAGATTGAAGGAAATATGCAATGTACCTTGGCTCAATATTA
The DNA here is from genome assembly GCF_014697575.1 of Planktothrix sp. FACHB-1365. Lineage (GTDB taxonomy): Bacteria > Cyanobacteriota > Cyanobacteriia > Cyanobacteriales > Microcoleaceae > Planktothrix. Next base: position 13,601 of record NZ_JACJSC010000006.1, read on the forward strand.
TTGGAAGGAACGAATCTAATAAGATATGACGCGAACACAGTCGGGAATGGAACATTTTTAATCAAGGTACTAAAACCGACAGAGCCAGAACGTGATATTAAAATGTCATTCGCTTGAATTTGATACTTATCAAGATCCGGGGGATTATCCTGACAATATGGAACTGAGTCCCAATCAATTTGACCTTTTGTAATGTCAGTTGTGCGTAGAAATCTTACAGAACCTTTACTTGTGGCCCTGGCTGTCCAACCATATTGACCACTACCGCAAATACTTCCAAAGTTAGTTACAACCCAGTGCTGTGGAAGATTACTCACTGCTCAACCTCCCAATCTTCAACCTGCAATCCCTCAACACGCCGGAACTCTTGTGTATTGTGTGTTACCAGCGTTAAATTATTGGCTAAGGCGATCGCAGCAATTTGTAAATCATAAGCTCCAATGGGTATTCCTTTAATTTCTAACTGCGATCGGATGACTCCAAAAGTTGTAGCGGCGAGGTCATCAAAGGGGAGCGAAACAAACTGATCCAAGAAGGCTTGCTGTAAAGCAAAATTTCGTTCGGGATTAGAACTTTTCATCGCTCCAAAACAGAGTTCTGCCTTAACAATTGAACATACCGCTATCTCCTGAATCGCAACTGACTCAAGTTTCTGCTTTAAGTTTAAATTTCTGCCTTTCAAATAAATAATACAGAGATTTGTATCAAGAAGATATTTCATTCCAGGGGTTCGCGTTCAGGTTGTTCGTTTTGAGGATGTCTAATAAAGGAGTCGTCCTGAATACATCCGTAAAACTGTGAAAGCGGTGTTGCTTCCATTGGTTTAGGTAGGCTAGTTTGATAAACAATGATCACCTCGATATCCATATTCTGTACATCAGGCAAGCGAACTTTCAAAAAACCATCACTACCGATATGAGATTTTAACTTGATGCTGTGCATAATATGAAGACCTACCTAAAAGTTAATTTCCTCACCTAATTCTTGCAGAATTCCCTGCAACTCGGCGATCGCAGCTTCCAATTCACCTATTGCTTCTTGGGCTAAGATAGCAGGTTCGGGTAAATTATTGTTATCATCTTCGCTTTCATTCTTAAGCCAGGAGATATCTAGATTATCCCCACGTTCAGCAATCCAGTCACGGGAAAATTTTCTAAAGCGCCCTTCCTCTCCAGTATCAGTGCGTTTAGCTAAACTAACCGAACTACCCAAGGGATCATCACCAAAGGCTGTTTCAAACTCCTCAAAATGTTGACGCATCAAGGATGTTCGCTTACCAAATTGGGGAGTGTTAGTACGCAGGTCATAGACCCAAACTTCTTTAGTATTACCCTTGGACGTCTTCCCACGACTAAAAAACAATACATTGGTTTTGACACCCTGAGCATAGAAAATACCAGATGGCAACCGCAGAATTGTATGAAGATTGCATTTGTCCATCAAGTCAGTCCGAATCTGTCGTCCTACATTACTCTCAAACAGCACGTTGTCAGGAAATACAGCCGCAGCGCGACCACCCGGTTTTAAGCCTAGATAAATGTGTTGTAAGAAGCAAAATTGTTTGTTGCTGGTGGAAAAATCAAAATCTTTTCGGTCAGGTAAACCCCCACCTTTTTTGCTACCAAAAGGTGGATTTGTAAGAATTAGAGTTGCTGGCGGTAAGTTTTTTCCATCGGATGAAAGTGTATCGCCATAACGAATACCTGTGCCTTGCGGATTAAAATCCAGTCCATGCAGCATCAAATTCATTAATGCTAAACGGTGTGTGTCTGACACAAGTTCCATTCCGTAGAAAGTATTGGTGCGATATTTTTCTTTTTGCTTGTTAGTCCAATTATTGGGATCGCTATGTTCTCGAATATATCTATCAGCAGCAATCAGGAATCCACCCGTACCAGCAGCAGGGTCTTGAATGATATCTTCTAAGGTGGGACGCATGACATGAACCATACTGTCAATTAACGGACGTGGCGTAAAATACTGACCTGCACCAGCCTTTGATTCATTGGCATTTTTTTCAAGGAGTCCTTCATATACATCTCCTATACTTTCCCGTCGCGCATTGTACCAATCAAGCTTGTCTATTCCGTTAACAAGTGTAGAAAGGGTATTAGGTCTATTGATAGAAGATTTAGCATCCGCAAAAATTGCTTTGACAATGACAGAACCATCTTTCTCTAAGTGGTTCAGAAGTTGCTTATAAAATTCAAGCTGTTCAGATTCTGGCTTGGTTTTCAAATCGTCCCAGCGATAACCCTCTGGAATCAGGCTTTCAGTTCCCGTTTCCTTAGCCATCTTGAGAAACAGTAGGTACGTTAGCTCGATCATGTATTGATGAAAGGATATCCCGCCGTCCTTAAGGACGTTACAGAGATTCCAGAGCTTGGCAACAATGTCGTGGGTGGCAGTATTCATAAGGTTATATTATACATCTTCTTTAGCCAAATACCTTTTGATGTTAGACATTAGGTGTTAATGGGGATATGTATCTATTAACCAATAAGTGGTCATTTCTCCTTTCCCTTTGACTTCAACTTGTCCCCGTTTTTCAAAATTATAGCGATGTTTTAACCGTTCATAGGTATTTTCTGTGACTTGAATTTTACCCGGTAAACCCGATGATTCCATACGAGAAGCAACATTTACAGCATCTCCCCACAAATCATAAATAAACTTTTTCACGCCAATAACTCCAGCAACCACTGACCCTGTATTGATGCCAATTCGCATTTGTAAAGGTTCCTGATATTTAGCTTGAAAATGAGCGATCGCGCCTTGCATATCTAATGCCATTTGAGCAACAGATTCAGCATGATTTGTATTTGGAAGGGGTAATCCACCGACTGCCATATAAGCATCCCCAATGGTTTTTATTTTTTCTAAACCATGCTTTTCTGTCAGTTCATCAAAAGCTGAAAAAATCTCATTTAATATATTGACTAATTCATCGGGTTTAACACGAATTGATAGGGGTGTAAAGCCCACAATATCGGCAAATAAAATCGTGACCTCATCAAAGTGTTCTGCGATCGCACTGGTATCTGTTTTTAACCGTTCCGCAATGGTTGAAGGTAAAATATTAAGTAATAATCGTTCTGAGCGTTCCTGACTTTCTTGCAAGGCTCTATCGGTGATTTGGCGCTCTAATTCGGCTCCGGCTCTAGCTGCAAAAATTTTTAAAACGAGTTCTCTAGTTTGGTCATCTTGCATCGGATTTGTATCTAAAACTGCAATATGACCAATCACAATTCCCGTTGAATCAATTAAGGGAATTCCTGCATAACTGCGGGCTTTTAATTCGACTAAATCTTGATCTTGGGGAAAGCGATTAATAATACCATCAGAATAACAAGAATATTCCTTATTGGCAATAACTTCATGACAAGGTGTTCCTTTTAAGTCATACTCGATATTATCAATAAAGTTATTCTGAAGCCAAAATGCTAAGGTACGAACTCTCATTTTTTCGGGGGTGGAACATTCAGTCACAACAGTATAACGAACGCCTAAAATTTCAGCCAAACCTCGAACACAGGAGCGAAAGAATTCATGACCTGTTTTGGAAGCCGTTCCTTCCACAATTAATTTTAGGGCTTCTTCCCGACGTTTACGCTCGCTAATATCTCGGATAACACAAAGAACTGAGGTAGAAGAAATCGGGGAAAGATTTGCACATAAATCGGTTTTCTTATGATTAAGAGTTAAACGATATTCTACCTCAATTTGGGATTGAGTTTTTATGGCTTTTTGAATACCCTCTAGCAATATATCGGCTTGTTTTTGAGGTAAAATTTCATGGATTTTTTTGCCAATTCTTTCTTGGTCTGGTTTATATAATAACTTCGTATTGGGGGTAGCAATTTTTAGATAATGTCCTTCCCCATCAAACACTAGAATAGATTCCGTCATGGCTTTAAATAAAGCTTGAAGTTCGGCTTCAGATTGTTCTAAATTTTTAGTAACTGTTTGCAGAGAAGTGACCGTTTGTTGCAAGGCTTCATTTTGATTTTGTAGTTTTTTCTGGAGAACTTTAAGTTGTAATTGAGTTTGAATACGAATTAAGACTTCTTCGAGTTGAAAAGGTTTTGTAATATAATCTATTCCCCCAACTTGAAAAGCTTTTACTTTATCTTTAACCTCATCTCCAGCACTTAAAAAAATAATCGGAGTCGAACGGGTTTTTTCATCTTCTTTGAGTTTTTGACAAACTTCATAACCTCCAATTCCCGGCATATTAATATCGAGCAGAATCAGGTCTGGAATCACGGTTCTTGCCGCCATTAAACCCACTTCTCCATTAATGGATTTGCGAACTTGATAACCTTGTTGCATGAGGAAATCTGATAAAAAACGAATATTGTCAACATTGTCATCAACAATCAGAATATCCCCGATAAATTCCTCTTGATTAATATTCATAAAAACTCACTTTCTGATCAAATAGGATAGAGTGAATCAATAACAAAAGCTTAAAATTTTATCTTTTAATTTAATCCCCTGAAGATTAATATTGTTTTGGGTTGATGCCAGCTTTTATGATTTATAAGCTTCAGTAAATTTTAAAATAATTTGAAATTGAAAATTTTCAGTTAAATCCTTCAATTTTTCAATTAGCACTTGATTGTCTGGGGGAATTTGCTCAATTAAATCTAATATTTTTAGATCGCTTCCTTGAGCAGCGGCACAATAGAGATGACTTTGCCACTCTGGAGACATTGTGTTCAGAAGATCACCCAAATCCTCTGCTGAACGTTGAGGATGTGTGGGAGCCGATGTTTCCAGTGGCAATTCATCCTGTTGATACAAATATTTTACACCTAAATGTTGATTAATTTTATCCAATAAATGATCAGCTTTGAAGGGTTTAGCAATAAAATCCTCACAACCCGATGTTAAAATTTCTTGCTGATTTTCCTCAAAGACACTCGCGGTTAAAGCAATAATTTTAGTTTGTTTTCCGAGAGATGTTGCTTTGATTAAAGCTGATGCCGTTAACCCATCCATCACGGGCATTCTGACATCCATTACAATTAAATCAGGTTGCCAAGTTTCCCAACAATTGATGGCTTCTTGACCATTTCCAGCTTGTTGAATTTTAAACCCAATTTCTGATAATAATTCGCTTAATAATAAACAGCTATCCAAATTATCATCTACAATTAAAATTCGATATTCAGGTTGATTGGGAGCCAGGGAAATCACCTTAGATTTATTAGCATTGCAGGAAAATTCACAGGAGTCTAAAAAATGAATCGGAATTTCAAACATAAATAAACTTCCGACTCCGAGTTGACTACTGACATGAATATCTCCTCCCATTAGTTGTATATATTTTCGACTTATCGCTAAACCTAATCCTGTTCCTTGATTAGAATTACGTCCTGATTCTGTTTGCTTAAAGGGTTCAAATAGTAACTGTATTTCTTCCGGGGAAATTCCTAAGCCTGTATCTTCAACTTCAAATAAAATAAACTCTGCTTTTGCATCAGGAGATGGAGTAACAGAAAAATTTTCTATGTAAATATTAGCTGAATTTCTATCTTCTGAGTTAGGAGAAACTGAAGACTCAGAGTTAAAAATTTGATATTCACGTTTTACTCTTAATGTAACTTGACCTTGGGTTGTAAATTTAATCGCATTGCTTAATAAATTTAATAAAACTTGTCGCAATTTTCCTTGATCCGTTTGCAAATAACGGGGTAAATTGGGTGCATATTGAAATTGTAATTGTAACCCTTTAGATTCTGCTTTCATCTGCAACATTTTTCTTAACCCCTCTAAAAGATTAATTAAATCAAACTGATGTTCATTAAAGGTTGTTCTTCCCGCTTCAATTTTAGACATTTCTAAAATGTCATTAATCAAGGTTAATAAATGCTCGCCCGCATGATTAATAATTTCCAGATACTGATGATGCTTGGGAGATAGAATTGTATCTTCATTCATCAATTGAGTAAACCCTAAAATGGCATTTAAGGGAGTTCTTAACTCATGACTCATATTGGCTAAAAATTCCGATTTAGCCTGATTAGCGGCATCAGCAGCCGCTACTGCTTTTTGAAGTTCAATAGATTGTTTTTGGGTCTTTTCTAATAATTCAGCTTGTTGTAAAGCCACGCCTAATTGATTACTAATTTGCACTGCAATATTAATTTCTGCCTGTTTCCACTGACGGGAACTAGAGTTTTGATAGGTGGCGAGTAATCCCCATAATTGATGGTTAGAAAAAATGGGGACTATAATATAAGCTCTGGCTTGTAAACTTTCTAATAACTGAATATAACATTCGTCAAAATTAGCTTGATAAATATCAGAAACAGCCCGGTAATTGACTCCCTGACTATACAATCCTCCTTGGGTGGTTTGAAGATAAGTATCTTGGATGACAGGGGATAAATAATTAGGCTTGGAGTTACTCTCAAATAATTTAACAGTACACCGTTCATTCGCAATAGCATTTTCTTGAAGTTTAGGATGATAATTTTGTTCTTCAAATAAAGAAATCCATCCCGCATTAACAGATTCTGCAATGAATTCTCCACTCCAGTCAGGACGAAAACGATACACTACAACTCGATCACAATTAATCACTCGTCTTAATTCTGAAGCGGTGGTGGAAAAAATGGTTTTGATATCTAAGGTTTGGCGCATCCGTTGGATGGCTTTTGCTAACGCTTGTTCTCGTTCTAAACTTTCTTGTAAGGCAATTTCAGTATTTTTACGATTGGTAATATCTTCAGAAATACACAGCATATGAGTAGTTTTTTGATGGTTGATAATGGGGATTTTTAAAGTTCTTAATAAAATGTCACCCTGAGCAGGAGTCTGAATTAAAATTTCAGGAATTTCTATCGGTTTTTGGTGAGTTAAAGCCTCTAAAATATGGGAACGAAAATGCTGGGCTTGTTTTTCAGGTAACAGATCATAAATGTTTTTTCCTAAAATTTGCTCGCGGCTAACTCCAAAGATTTTTTCACTGGCTTTATTCCAAAGAACAAATTGAAAGTCACTTTCAACATTTTTAACATATAAAGCCAAAGGAATATTCTCAATAATCGTATTTAAAAATTGTCGTGATTTTGCTAATTCTTGATCCAGGTTTTTGCGTTCTGTGATATTATTAAAGGTACAAACAATCCGTTCTAATTTTTGGTCTTCATTAAACTCAGGATCAATATTCAACAATAACCAATGAAGGGTTGCAGAAGACGGCTGTTGATCCAGTCCAAGAATTAAGTTGCGGATGGGTTGACCTTGGGCGATCGCTTGATGAATGAACTCCATTTTTTCCCCCAAGGGTTTGCCTTCTTCATTGAGAAGTTTCACGGGTAATGAAAATAGATTTTTTCCCTCTAATTGGGGTTCAATGGGAAATAACAAATTTTGAGCAAATTGATTACTCAAAATAATCTCTCCTTGGGGCGTTAACAATAACACGCCCACTGGCATTTCTCGAATCAGAGAACGAAAGCGTTTTTCACTTTCTTGCAGGGCATTTTGATATAGTAATTGAGCGCTATAGCGTTGATCTAACAAAGACGTAACTAAAGTTCCCACCAATAGCATTAAGGTCACGATTCCTATTTGCAATGCTAAACCGGAATGGGCAGAAATTTCCTCAGAATTAAACGTAATAGAAGACTGTTCAATAATTTTAGTCGCCCACATTCCTGTGTAGTGCATTCCACTGATGGCAATCCCCATGACCAGGCTACTGCCTCCCTTAATCCAATTCAACCCAGAGGTACCTGAATGTCTTAAGTAAAATGTCATCCCCAAAGCAGCAATTGAGGCAAAAATAGCGATGGCGACAGACATCAGAACACGGGCTAAATTGTATTCCATCACAGCGCCTGGAATCATCATGCCTGCCATTCCCACATAGTGCATGGACACAATGGCTAATCCTAAGACCACCCCACCGGAAAGCACTCCGAGACTGAGTTTAGGTCGATTCCATAACAGCAACGCCAGCCCAGAGGCGAGCACGCCCACCCCCCAGGATAGGATAGTAATCTTGAGATCGTAGGCCACCCGGAGCGGAAGTTGAAACGCCAACATCCCGATAAAGTGCATCGACCATATCCCTGTACCCATCGCCAGTGACCCTCCCCAGGCCCAGAGGAGACGCTTCTTGAGGGGGGATTCGGGTGTTACCCGTCCGGTTAAATCCAAGGCCGTATAAGAGGCAATCACCGCAATTAAAAAAGAGAGAACCACTAAAGACGGTTGATAATGACCTTGAATCACCGTCATCATGACTAAAGATTTCATATTTGAGTTGTTAAATAATTGATGACTAACGGTTGACTAGAAACAGTCAAAGCTGAATCTAAGGAGGGTTGATTAAAATGGCAAACGGGAAAGGCAAGGGTGTCAGGATGTCCGAAGGCATACAGAGGAATGGAAATCATAAATTCTGTGCCTTTTGCTAAGGTAGAATTACAGTATAAATAACCTTGATGAGTAATGCCCAATCAAAGGGTACATCCTGACGCTTTTTAACAATATAAATCAGTTCAATTGAAATCAAAAAATAAGCCCGACTAATCGCACTATCTGATATAATATGCAAGCTCACCCGTTCAGGCTTCCCTAAATAGCGTAGATAACATCATCCTTCGAGGGAAAGTTTTGCCCAAGCAAAGTGTAATTTTGTTCGAGATTATTTAACCATCATCGGCTTAGAATGTAAGACCTGATGATGCTGATCTATTGAATTAAATTGATTTGTGCTTTCCTAAAGCTAATCGTTCTTGAATTGTTCTGGGAAGGCTGGATATCAAGATGAATGATGATGTCCATAAGCCCCTCGTTCAGGATAAAAAGCGGCAGTTTCTTCTTGAAGGGTTAATCCCATTTGCACTAACATTGAAGATAATACTCCATCGGGGGAAAATCGTAAATAGTCCGAGGTAATTTCTAAAGGAACATGACGATTTCCCAAATGATAAGCCGCTTTTAATAAATCGAGGGAAGAGTTTGCCCTCACGGTGATAATGGGTTCTGGTTTAGCAATGACTTTAGCCCAACAATCTTGAGTATCCGAGGTTAATAAATCTCCCTCTTTTAAAACTATTCCTCTAGGTAGACGAATATAATAGGTTTCACCCTCTAAAGTTTCAATATACTGACGAGCTTTGGTTCGTTGTTCAGCCGTTAAAGGTAGATAAACATTAACGCATTGATTGTCATTGGCTAGATGGGATTGGGTAAAAACAATCATAATAAAATTTAATAGGAGCTTGTTCTCAATTCAGAATCAATGTTATTATATTAGCTTTATATTATCAAGTCTAATTGTTTGATTAAAATTGTAAAATTAAAGTATACCCTTTGGATGATGAGTCAATCCATGAAGTTATTGCTGGTTGAGGATGATGAGCGAGTCACGGAAGCACTGGTTGAATATTTGACGGATCAACATTACTCAATTGATGTCGCCCACGATGGAGAAATCGGTTTACAAATGGCAGAGAGTTCTAATTATAATCTAATTATACTGGATGTCATGTTACCGAAACTCGACGGAATTACAATTTGTAAACGTTTACGAGAAAAAGGTTATAACACTCCCCTGTTAATTTTAACAGCAAAAGATACTAGAACGGATAAAATTCTAGGCTTAGATGCAGGGGCGGATGATTATGTGGTTAAACCCTTTGATTTAGAGGTTCTCTCAGCGAGAATTCGAGCCTTACTTCGTCGATGGGGAGAAAGTTTACCTCCAGTTCTCCGATGGGAAAATTTACAACTAGATCCGACTTCTTGTGAAGTGACTTATCAAGGTCAACTTCTCTCTTTAACTCCAAAAGAATATCGATTACTTGAACTTTTTCTCAGAAATGGTCGTCGTGTATTTAGTCGCAGTGCAATTTTAGATTTACTTTGGTCATGGGAGGAGATTCCGACAGAAGCAACGGTTAAAACCCATATTAAAAGTTTACGATCTAAACTCAAAGCGGTTGGTGCTCCGGGTAATTTAATTGAAACAGTCTATGGTTTGGGATACCGACTTAAAGAAAACTCGTGATTTTAATTTTAGATATTTAAGATGGCATTTATTATTGTCTTATTTAACGGTAATGGCAGCCATTTTATTCTTGTTTGCCCTCGGCGTTTATCTGTTTTTTAGTTATAGTTTTTATCAGCAATTAGATGAAAAACTTCGAGTCTTAGCCCAATCTGCTGCCCCTTCCTTGAGGGAAGTAGAAAAACGAGGGAATGAATATTTAGATCAAATGTCTGTTTTTCCTTGGCGAGACTTATTTAACCGTGATCAACAAAGTTTAGAATGGTTTAATGCCAAGGGAGAATTATTAGCTCAAAGAGGAGAATTAGTCTTGTATTTTCCTCCTCAACCCGGCGTTTCTAAGATTCACTTATCCCATCATCCCTTTGCCATTCATACCTATACCATTTCTGTCTTTACAAATTCATCCAATAAAAAACCCATTTTAAAAGGGTTTATTCGCGCTAGTCAATCGACTGAATCGATTAAAATTTCTCAAAAACAATTATTATTCTGGTTAGGAATTGGGGGATCTCTAGCGTTAGGATTAGCAGGAATTGGCGGGTTATGGTTAACACAAAAAGCCTTAAAACCCATTGAACAAAGTTATAAACAACTCAAACAATTTACTGCCGATGCTTCCCATGAATTACGCAGTCCTTTAACAGCCATTAAAACCTCTGTGGATGTGATGTTAACTCATTTAGAACGCATTCATCCCAAAGATCTCAAAAAACTCTCCGCCATTAGTAGTGCTACCGTTCAAATGAATCATCTCGTTGATGATTTATTATTTTTAGCGCGAACAGATGTTTCAGCCTCTAAACTTTCTCATGAATGGCTACCCATTAAACTCCATGAACTTTTGCAAGATGTGATTGATTTAATTGCACCTTCTGCTCAAGCTAAACAAATTCGCTTCATTGCCCATGTTTCTATCAATTTAATGATTTATGGAGAGCCCACTCGCCTCAGTCGTTTATTTTCTAATTTATTAGAAAATGCCATCCAATATACCTCAACCGGGGGTAAAATTACCGTATTTTTAAAGAAGCAAAATCGCTTTGCTGTCATTACCATTAAAGATACAGGAATTGGAATTGCAGAAGAACATCTACCCTTCATTTTTGACCGTTTTTGGCGGGCAGATAAAGCGCGTTCTCATCGGGAAGGAGGCACCGGACTAGGGTTGTCCATTGCTCAAGCGGTGGCACTCCAACATGGAGGTAAAATTACTGTCGCCTCTAAATTAGGAGTCGGGAGTTGCTTTTTTGTCCATTTACCCCGTATTTCTTCAACCATAACAGGGGCAAATTTCCCGAAGAACTCTGACTTCAAGTCTTTAACTTAAGTTATCTTTCCCAGATCTTCACTTTTTCGGTTTAAGTTAAAACTAAGTATCAACAATCGATGAATCATTGTTAAAAAAGTTTATGAAAATTAAATTTTTTTTACATCACCTCTGAAGTTTGGGTAAGCGCCCCTACTGGGACTTACCCCCCACTCTCCTCTTTTCTACGGAGAAAAGTTTGCAAGTTGCCTTTCCTGTATCGGTTATCCGTCCCCCTATCTGGCTTTTAGTTATCCTATGAATACTGTCGTTTCCGTCAATTGTAACTGTCAATTTCATCAAGAAATTTATGTTTTAATCAGCCAACTTGAACACAAAATTAATACGATCAACTCTGGGAATAAATTACAGATTTCTTGGCGAAATCAACAGGATAGAATGACTACAGAATTAGCAAAAGTTCGAGAAATATTGGATTTATACAAGCTTCAATGCGTTGAGAAAAACCTAGAAAATAATGAACAGTTTATTCAAGGCTACCAAATGGGAAAACAATGTAATCAAGTCTTATATGATGCCTCTCAAATTCCTATTCAAGAAGTTAAAATGGCATTAGCTTTAGATCTCAACCAAAATCCGGTTCCGCCTTATCTAATGGGAATACAAGTGGGGTGGAGATTGGGAGTTGTCGAACAAAGTTTAACTCGATTTTTACCCGATGAGAAAACGAATATTGCTTGACTTCGCTTATCATCAACCGAAGGAACGGGTGTGAAGACTTGATTTCAATTAGAGTGTTATGGGATATCTAATCATGAGCTTGATTATTGCTAAAAACCTTTATATATTAAAGGTTTCACCGATTTTAAAGTTTATTTTTAATTTAAAAAATGATTTCTGGATTTTATTAAAAATTAAACCCTTTCTAAAGATAGATAGAATCTTCTTTCTGCCGACAGATTAAGTGTTAAAAGAATTTTGGATATCTTTAAAAAGATCGGGTTCAGGGTTCATAATCTTTAGGTTTAAAAAACAGGGTCAGCAAAGGAAATTAACTTATTATTGTTTCCTTTGGTTTTTAGTATCCTTATTTTTTTGCATTTTAAGAGCAGTGTTTATTCCTTTAACCTTTAGAGCAAACCCAAGGGATAACCCATCTATTCCCGATCAGTTCATCTAAATCATTCATTTTTAATTAAAATGAACCTAGGGAGAAATGTATGAATAATCAAACTCGAAATAATTCCTATTCTAATCGGAATACTCCTTCTGAAAACGGATATACTCCTGAACCAGTACGGGATGAATATATTCGTCAAACCGAAAGAACAAAAGCCAACAATGAAGCGACATGGGGTACTTTAATTGGCATTGGAATTGCTACCTTATTAGCATTAGGAATTGGTTCTCTGGTTTGGCCGAGTTTATTTAAACCCAATGACCCTCAAGCTCCCACCGTTGGGCCAGAACAAACCGAATCCAATATCCCTAACAATGAACCGAGAACCCAAGAACCTCAGCGAGATACGGTGATTATTGAGAGGAATCGGACTCAAGTGGTTCCGGTTCCCGTAGAAACCCCCCAAGCTCCTAGCCCTCAACCGACACCCAATGTTGATGTGACCGTTCCCCCTGCGGCGCCTCAACCTGCCCCTAATGTTGATGTGACCGTTCCCCCAACGACACCGGAAACCTCGCCGAATACCTTACCTAATACCGATGGAACGTTATTAGATACCAATCCTAGACCGACTTCTGACCCATCAGTTCAACCGCCCAGAGCTTCTGACACCGAGGGGTCTGGGGGCACGGAAACGACCACTCCCGCAGAACAACCCCAAAGTCGTCTCGACTCCACCACTCCTGATGAGTTAGTGAGTAAAACCCCAACCCAAACCGGAAATTCATCTGGGTTATTCCAGGGTCGCCGTGATTAACCGTTGTTTTCTCCGGCGCGTAGAATAACTAAACCCCCCAGGTGTCTTTTCAGCAAGGACATGGGGGGTAATTGATTAGGATGACCCAGAATCCTGAGATAATAAAAGATTGTCTAAATTTAATCAGATGTCATGAGTCCAGTAATGGTTAATTCAGGTTTATCTCCCATTCGGGTTGGAATTTTGGGGTTTGGCGGTTTAGGACAAGCCGCAACACGGGTTTTAGCTGGAAAACAGCAAATGCAGTGGGTGGCCGTAGCCGATCAAAAAGGATATGCTTATGATGTCCAGGGGCTGAACCCGAATCGCTGTATTGAAGTTTACCAATCTCAAGGGTCAATCGGGTATTTAGAACCCAATGGTGTTCTCAGTCATCAAAGTATTGAAGAGTTAGTAAAAGCAGCCCCTAACGTTGATGGCTATTTTCTGGCTTTGCCGAATTTACCCAATGATTTTATGGCGAGTGTGGCTAAAACCTTTATTCGCTTGGGGTGGAAAGGGGTGTTAGTCGATGCGATTAAACGCACCAGTGCTGTTGAATTATTATTAGATTTAAAAGAAGAGTTACAAGCCTCTGGAATTACTTACATGAGCGGTTGTGGTGCGACACCGGGGTTATTAACCGCAGCCGCTGCTTTAGCCGCCCAAAGTTATACGGAAATTCACAGCGTTAAAATTACTTTTGGAGTCGGAATTGCTAATTGGGAAGCGTATCGCGCCACCATTCGAGAAGATATTGGTCATTTACCCGGTTATACTATTGAACAAGCCAGAGCTATGAGTGATGGGGAAGTAGAAGCTTTATTAGATGAAACCAATGGGTTATTAACTTTAGAAAATATGGAACACGCCGATGATATTATGTTAGAATTGGCGGGAATTTGTTCACGTGATCGCGTTACGGTGGGTGGCATTGTGGATACTCGCAACCCGAAAAAACCCTTAAGTACAAATGTTCAAGTTACAGGTCGGACGTTTGAAGGAAAAATTTCTACCCATACCTTTACGTTGGGGGATGAAACCAGCATGGCGGCTAACGTTTGCGGGCCAGCTTTTGGATATTTAAAAGCGGGAATTCAACTCCATCATCGCGGAATTCACGGTTTATTTACGGCGGCTGAAATTATGCCTCAATTTGTTCGTTAAAACTGAATTCTAGTCCCAGAAACCGGGTTCCTGAAGGGAGCTTAATAGATGATAATTAACCTCAAAGAGAAACCCGGTTTCTAAGATTATAACATCCCTTCTTTAACCTTCATCCTAACGCTCAACTATGCCGCTATATGAACGAGTTTTACTACTGATTATTTATACTTGTTTGACCTCTTTAATTGTGGTGTTTTCTCTCTGTTTAGGTTACGCCATGATACATTTTACCTTATTTGGTTCCTTTCGCTGAAGAATTTTAGGGCTGTGAGCGATCGCAATGTTTTTAGGATACTAAAGCGCGTATGAATCTTTAAGTTTATCGGCGGTATAAAAACAATGTTGCAAATATATTAGCAAGCAAAACTAAAGTGATGAGTTACTTGCAGATTCATTGGATGTCAACCCAACTTGACAAATATAACTCAAAAGATATATAATAATTTAGCGACATAAAATCATTGCCTATTTTTTTAACTCAAAATAATAAAATGATGTTTAGATTATTAACCCGATCTCTAGTGATTGGAATCACTTTATTTTTCCTAATATTAGGAAGTAATTTTTTAATCCCAGAACCTGCCAATGCTGCCATTCTCAAGCAACAAGAATCCCCCGAACAAATGTTGTATCAATCCCGCCATAGTTTACGGGATGAAACTGGAAAATCTTGGCAAGTTGTTCTGTTTAAACGAGTGAAGGATGGACAGGTTAACACGATAGATTTACGCCTAGTAGGATTTCCTGATCAAGCTGTATTTCTTCATCCTAAAGGATTAGAAATTATCACTCGTCAAGGCAGACTTTTTCAAGCTGAAGATCAATTTGCTAACAATGCACCTGCTCCTAATGTGGGTGAATATAACCTCAAGAAAATTTTACCCCAACTCTCCTCAACGGAACAGGTTAAATTAAATTTACCGTTAAAAGATAAACAACACAGTTTAACTCTTCCTGCTCCTATCATTTTAGAGTGGAAAGAATTGATCAACGAGGAGAACTGATAAAAATTGATCTTCAAATATTAGGGGGGTTTAAAAAATGTAAATCCAAAACTTTTTTAATCGAATCACTTAACAGTTGAACTTGATTTTCTCCCAAGGTTTCACTTGAATTTAATTCTGGTTCTGAAACCATTTCTGTTAGTTGAGAATGAATTTCAGGATTAACATCACAAAACTCGATAATCGCTTCTGTAACCGATTCAATACGTTCGGGTTCGGGTTCTGTTTCTGAATCATCCAAAACGGTTTCTAATCGAGTTAAATCCTTTAAAATTTCCCCTTGAAATAGTTCGGGTTTATGAGTAATAATGTCAGAAAAAAAGGTAATAACTTGTTCGGATTTCATGGGAGTGAGCATCCTTACTAAAATTGGCAAACATTTATTGATACTAGATTAGCAAGATTTAGCTGAAAATGGCAATAAAAAATGATTTTGTTTCAAAAATCAACATGACCTGTAGAGACACGCCATCACGCATCTCTACAAATAGATTAAGTCTTATTTCCCTTTATTGGGGTTTTTAGCTTGTTCTAAGGCAATTTCTTTGACCGCTTGGAACGAACTAACGTTAGAAGCGCCTTCAATGGCTTTGACCGCTAAGTCTTGAACCTGTTTTAACGCCGAATCTAATTGTTTCGATAAAGTTTGTAGACGAGTATCTTGACTTTGAATGGTTTCCATTAAGGACTTAACGCGCAATTCATAATATTGTTTCTGACCCTCCACTTCTTTTGCAAATAAATCGGCTTTAATTTTGGCTTGATAATTGCCAATATTCCGTCCTTGATCTTTCCCGCGTTTGATATTTTCTTCTGATTTTTGAGGAAATTCTTCTACTTTAGCTTTAACCTCAGAATAGAGTTTTTCCCGTTCAGCAATCATTTCTTCCCGTTCATTCCATTGTTTTTCCTGTTCTTCTTGCAAATCTTCAACCTGTTTATATAAGTTTTTCTTCGTTTGTGAATAGGTATCGTTATCGACATCTCGTTGTAGTTTCAAATTATAATTATAGGTTTCCTGATCTCGCAACTGCGATTTTTTATAAGTTTCATTTCGTTCTTTAACAATGCGTTGATGTTCTTCCTGTTCTTTTTGCCATGCTTTTTGTTGTTCTTGAATTTCCTGTTCTAAGGTTTCTCGTCGTACACTTAATTCCTCATCAAAGGTTTTAGCACTTTCTTCATAACGTTGAACTAAATTATCTAATGTATCATCGTCAACGGTTTCTAAATCATGTAATTCTTCTAATTGTTGCAATTCATGAGTAACGGTTTGTCGCAATTCTCCCAATTTCACGGCTTCTGAAGTTAACGCTTCTGATAATTCACTCACCGCACTTCCAAACCCAGTTTGTAATAACAATAAATTCTCAATAGTTTGCTGCATTTTTGGCTTTTTAACAGCAGATGTAGTGGTCATTGGTTTAATTTCCTCCTTACGGGTTTGTTGAACTTCATTGCGAGTAGAATTAAGTTTTTTAATCTGCGCTTCTAACGCATTTTTTTCTTCATTTAATTCTTGATAAGCTTCCAAAATTTCCGCTTTTGTATTGCGGTCATTCATTTTTTTGGTCATAGTTTATGCTTCCTTTTTTTGTTTCTATTTGTAGAAAAATTGTGCTTTTGCAAAATACCAGAATATTGATTTTCAATCTCTATTTATTGCCAGTATTAGCAGTAGTTGAACTGGAAAACGCCCGCATAGCTAGATCTTGAGCTTGTTTTAATGTTTCTTGTAACTGAGTTGAAATTTGGGTGATTTGTTCATTTTGTCGTTGAATGGTTTGTTCTAAAGATAGAACTTGTAACTCATAACCCTGTTTTGTAGATTCCCATTCTTTTGTCAATAAATCAGCTTTAACCTTCGCTTCTCGTGTTGCTTCTTGAATGGCCTCTTCTTTAGCCGTATTAAAGGCTTGTTTTAGTTCTTCTTCATATCCTGCTACCTGCTGTTGATGCGCTTCAAATTCCGCTTGATTTACTGTTAAAATTCGTTCTCGTTCTGTCCAATTTTTCTCTTTATCTTGATTTAATTCTTGTAACTCTCGTTCTAACTTCCGTTTCATGTCTTCATATTCATCAGTTTCAATACGTCGAGTTCGTTCCAATTCATAGTTATAATCGGCTTCTGCTTGTTCACGACTGCGCGTTAAGCGTTCTGTTTCCTCTTCAACTAATATCTCAAATTCCTGTTGTTCTTTTTCCCAAATTTTGTGCTTTGTTGTTATATCTTTCTGCAAACTTTCTTGCTGAATTGTGGCATTATGTTCTAATAAACTTAACTTTTCCTGATGTTCTTGTGTTAAAATATGAAGCGAATCAGCAACAATGCGAATTTTATGAATTTCTTTTAACTGTTGAGTCTCAATTTCAATTCCCCGTTTTAACTCCTCTAACTTTGTAGATTCCGTTCGTAATTTTTCGGTTAATTCCGTTATAATAGAACCAAAATCAAGTTGTAAGTCCGCTAACCCTTTAACAATACTGTCAACAGTATAGGTCGCTGCGGTTTCTAAAATTTGTTTACCTTTTTCCTTCTCCGCTTCCTGTTCCTTGGTTGCAACTTTTGATTCAATTCGTTTTTGTTCGGTTAAAATTTGTTGAAAAGCTGCTAACAGTTGTGTTTTGTTACTAGGGACAAAAGGGGAATGGGTCATGATCATTTTCTCCGAATACAAAATAAGTAATTAGATTAACTGGAATTCTGGATCTCCAGTGGAGAGTTAATTGCGTTTTCGCAGTTGAGTAACAATATCTTGATATTTTTCAGTAGATTCTGAATCAAGATTTGTCGAGTTTTTAGCAAGTTCGTGCAAAATTTTCTGACAATTTTGACACCGATTTCCTTGCCAACAATAGCAATCTTTAACCAAGTTTAGCAATAAACTTTGCAATTGTTGATTTTGATCTAACAACGCTTGATAATTCCGTTGAACCGATTGAATCACTAAGAATAAATGCTTAAAGTCTTCCCCGATATTTTCCAAATCCTGCATCGTATCTTGACGCACTTGATTCGTTAATTCACAGGTTTTCATTAATTGATGCTCAATGGAATCAGGAGGGTTTAATTTGATCGTTTTTTTCATGTTTTCCTAGAACGAAAAAATCAAAGTGATGATACCCAGCTTTTAAACATCGGTAAAGTTTTATAACACCTGTTATAAAAACCGATATTGTCAGGACGGGAAAAATACCTAGATTGATACAACCCGTCCTCACCTGATGTTGGGATAAATTCTCCTACAATACTTACGCAGAAACTTGAGTTAAAGCCGGAGGTAATGCGGTATCTTGTCCCGAATTTAACATCAATTCAGAATGTTCTTCTCCTTTCGCATAAGCCGCCATTAAACAGGCAATTTCATGGGGAGGTAAGTTATCTAAACACACCATTTTTCGGGTTCCTTCCAAGTCAATCATCCGCGATAAATTACTCGCATCAGATAAAACCGCCGCCGCTTGTTCCACCACAGACCAATCAGTCCGTTCCTGCCAAGACCATTTTAAGCTATAATAATTAATCGGTTTTACGACTCCATTTTCATCGGGTTTTTGACCGGAATGCTTGGTAAATTCAGGAACAAAAATTCCCGTTGCGGGTTCAACACCTCGCGCTTGAACAGAAGCCACTAAACGGTTAAAATCACTCAATCCTCGTGATTTTAAATACGTCACCATCACGACCCCTTTTGGCAGTTCTCCTGATTCCGCGACAAACCAAATTTGACCCCATAAAGTGTGTTCTGTTTGTCCTAAACTGCCAAAAAATTTGCTAAACTTAAGAATAGTCATGGAACATTTAGAACCATAATCTGTATCCCCAATTGGTTAAACTAAGCAATTTTGTCACCAAAATTACTCGTCTTCAGAACCGTGCTTGAAAGTTTCCCTTCACACGGCTCCTCGACAATTCAGCCATTGTCATTGGCACTACTAGCGTGTGATTTATCATGGCAGTGTCGGTGAAGTAATTCCAAATTGGAATACTTATTATTGCTTCGATTCCTGTCTTTATGATGCACTTCTAACACGTCTTCTTCCCAGAAATAATATCCACAGTATGAGCATTGATTCTTCTGTTGCTTTAACAGCGTTGCTACTACTTTTGGAACTCCTGGTACTTTACCCATTCTTGAACCCCAGTATTTCAGGTTGCCATCATAAGGACTTGCATTTCCTTTGACTTTAATATGTCTCTCAATAGAGGTATCTTTATGCTGTTTTAATACAGCGACAACTTTTCCATTTTGGAGACAGGCAAATTTGTTGCTTCCTTCGATGGTTTTCCAGTATTTACTAGCTGTCCATTGTTTAGATTTATCGTGTCTTTTGTGCGACCATGCCACTAATTTCCAGAAAATCCAATAGTCAAGATCTCGGAAAATATCGGAACTTGCTACGCCTGAATAATAGTTTGCCCATCCTTGGATAAGCGGGTTTAATCGACTTATTAGTGCTTCTTGTGGAGCAGCTTTATGGGTGTCAATTATTTTTGCAATAGCTTTGTAATGTTCTTTTACTTTTCCTTTGCTAGGGGTGATAATTGTTTTTATCCCTAGTTCATTGCCATATCTGTCATGTGCTGTTCTGTATTTTCCAGCATCAAATTGTCGGATATTAAACCCTAAGAAATCAAATCCTGGGTTATTATCTTCTAATTCTTTTAGGGTATGGCAAATCCTTGTTTTGGATTCTTTTAGCTCAAGACCTAACTCTTTTAGCCATTCTGCAATCATTTCCTTGCATTTTAGAATAACTTCTAAATTTTCGTGCAAGATAACAAAATCATCGGCGTATCTTACTACATGGGCTTTAGGTGTGTATCCCAGATAGGTTTGAGTTCTCTTTCCATTTTCTCTCCCATATTTGTAATGAACTTTGTGAGGAAAGGCTTTGATAATCAGTGTTTCCAAACCATGTAGGGCTATATTTGCCAATAGTGGTGAGATTACACCTCCTTGGGGTGTTCCTTCAATGGTTGGAAATAACCTGTCCCCGTCCATTACTCCTGATTTTAACCAGGCTCTTATTTGTCGGTTGAGTTTTGGGAAAGTTCCGATTTTCTTGATGAGTACATCATGGTTGATTTTGTCA
The DNA here is from genome assembly GCF_014697575.1 of Planktothrix sp. FACHB-1365. Taxonomy (GTDB): domain Bacteria; phylum Cyanobacteriota; class Cyanobacteriia; order Cyanobacteriales; family Microcoleaceae; genus Planktothrix. Next base: position 34,088 of record NZ_JACJSC010000006.1, read on the forward strand.
AAGCATTGAGCTATATCCGCATCAAGGACGTATTTATGACCTTTGTTGATGACGTTATAGATTTGCCCAATGGCATCGTGACATGATCTTCCTGGTCTGAAACCATAGCTATTTGGCTCAAATTTGGCTTCCCATTCGGGTTCCATTGCCAGTTTTACTAAGGCTTGTAATGCTCGGTCAAATATTGTGGGTATTCCTAATGGGCGTTTTTCTTCTTTTCCAGGTTTTGGAATCCAAACTCGACGAGTCGGTTTAGCTTTTCCTGTTAGTTTTAAACGCCCTACCAAACTTAGACGTTGCTTTGGGGTTAGTGATTTAACACCATCCACACCTGCCGTCTTTTTGCCTTGGTTGTCTTGTGTTACCCGTCTAACCGCTAAACATTTTGCTGACCAGGAATTTAACAGGGTTTTTTGAAGCTTTCTTACTACCTTGACATCGCCACGCAAAGCAGCTTTGTAGATTCGTTTTTGCAACTTGTAAACTCGGCGTTCGATTGTCCGCCAATTGAGTTTATTCCATTCCAACGTAGTCTTGACTCTCGTATTAGACATATTAATTGCTACTGGCAACTCTACATTCTGAATTATCGTGAGTCCGTCGGCGTATCCTTTAATTTCTTAAAGGCGTTTGCTTCTGACCCAATCCTGCTCAACCGTGTTCTTGTTGTTTTTTTATTAACAAGATATTGCGTCTTAGCTGACTACTCTGTGATTCGACCTTACAGAGAAACCTCGGTTGAGTTACTTCGTTCCTAGTAATCATTGATTCAATCTTTAGGGTGGTGTTCTCTACCGGAACGGATAGTGCAAATTTAAGTCGGTGGTAGACTTAAATATCCTATATGTTCATTGCCTTTTGGCTCCAGTGTATCAACCTATTTTCACTGGTTAGCGGTAACGATAGTTCATTCACCTTTGCTTATGCTACCCATAGATTCTTGCTAGACGGGATTTTCTATTAGGTTTAGAATTACCGCCGTTTATTCCCGCTTCAAGGATTGATGGCTAGTCTCTACCTTGGGGAATACGCTTTCATCTCTTGCACCTGAGAGGAGGGACTTTCACCCTCATGATTACTAAGTTGTCAAGGAAAATTTTCCTTGCAGCTAATCCCCCAAATCCCTTCCGGGATTGGTTTCTAGCTAACGAATCGCACTCCACTGTCCCGCCTGACAATTATTGCGAACTGCAATCGGAATTTCAGGAACTAATAAAGCTTCTTTGGGTTTGGCTCCAAAAACGGTAAAAGTTGCTTTTTCTAATGTTTTTGTCATTTTCTTTTCCTTTATTTTTCTGAAATTTAAACACAAATTTTCTGGATCAGGGCGAGTAATCCGAGTTTAAATTTCCTCGCCCTAAGTTGGTTTTAATTCAGCAATTTTCTATCGAATTAAATGGGATTGTTTTTCTGGTTCAGGATAAGAATAAAATGCCTCTTGTTGAGCTTTAAGAATGCGTAAAGCTGCCAACAAATGCTCTAACAAATGGGTATGAGCGGTGGTAAAATGAATACTAAATCCTTCCCCATCCCGTGCATAACCCGGACATATTAACGATGCTGAACCTTGTTCTTCATGGGTAGTAATATAAAGCCAATCATCGTCTTCTAATTTGTAGTGCGTATCTGTCCAAGTTCTGAGCATGGCAGTTTTCCTCCTGTATGGATTTTGGGTTTTTGATCAAAACCTCAATCCCAAATTGATTGGGTTCGTACACCACCCGATTAAAGTTGAATGATCTGGCTTTTACAACAAACGCTAGGGGAGACGTTTGGGTATTGAACTTTTGTTCAACTAACCCTATCTTAGTCAATGTTGACTCAATCGTCAAGTCTGAGATCAAAATTTTTTATCCTGATTTTCCAATCTCTACCTTCTTACGGCGTGTAAGCAGTAGACTGGTTGTAGCGGGTTGAAATTTTCTTCAAACCAGTTTATTATGGGAGTCAGGAGGAATGTACTGTGGAACAAACCTTTGGAAAGCTAATTCGTCAGGCTCGTAAAGAGAAAGCCTACTCACAGCGTCAGTTAGCGGCGTTGTTGCAAGTGGATTTCACCTATTTATCGAAGCTGGAGAATGATCGCGCGGACTACCCACCCAAAGAAGACGTGATTCGGGGGTTGGCGCGGAATCTGGGTTTAGATGAGGAGGAGTTAATCTTCTTAGCTGGGCGAATCCCTCAGCATTATGAGGCATTTCTCAAAGAAAATAATAAGAGCATGACGGCATTATTCCGCCGAATGCAGGAAAATCCCAACTTTGCCCAACAAATTTTTGAGGCTGTCCGGGAGGTTGAATAAGTGAGTATCCTGAAGCCGTACCGCTTTTATCGTCGAGAGTCGATTGAGCGTCGGGCCAATGATCTCTTGCGACGGATGCAAACCACGCCAAATTTTGCCCCAGAGTGGCCGTTTGAGGCTTCTTTTGTGGCAGATTTCCTCGATTTAGGGGTGGTTTGGGATTGCATTCCCCCCGATGATCACGGGGCGATCGCGGCTCGAATCTTGCCAACGGAACGACTCATCGAAATTAATGAGGAAATTCAAGAAAAACCCAAGGGCTTTATTGAGTCTACCATTGCCCATGAAATCGGTCATTGGGTATTACATATTAATCATGATCAATTAGAGTTGGGAGCATCAGAATCTTCGGACAATCAATTGGATGAACCCTTTGTTTGTCGAGGTGCTACGATGGAATCTCATCTGGCTTCAATTGAATGGCAAGCGCAATATTTTGCCAGTTGTTTATTAATGCCTCGCCATGTTTTAGATGAAAAACGCCAAGGACGAGATTTAACGCAATGGCGACACCTCTATAAAATTAAAGATGAGTTGGGGGTGAGTATTTCTAATTTAACGAATCGTTTACAAGAATTGGGTTGGATTTCGATTCCTAAAGGGGAACGTACAATCTACCCCGGAAAAGCTGCCTAACCCCTCGTTCCAAGGCTCCCGCCTTGGAATGTTTTTAAGGAGGCTCCGCCTCTTTTTGTTGATAGTAAGGTGATCAAACGGAAAATATTTTATGGGTAAATTTTTAGAACATTTAACGATTGAGACAGAACAGGAAGAGGATGGACGCTGGATCGCAGAAATTCCTGAGATTCCAGGGGTGTTAGTCTATGGGAACTCTCTACAAGAGGTAACGGTAAGAGTTCAGGCGTTGGCTTTACGGGCGATCGCAGACAAGCTAGAACATGGTGAAATTGTACCGAGTTTTGTCATGATTCAGCCTCTTGAAATCCCCCCCGTCGTTTAGCTTTTTCTAGTTCGATGTCTTCTGCACTGAGTAAAGGGACACCAGAAGCAACGATTTTTTCTCGGATTTCCTGTAATTTTATTCCTAAATTTGATTGGGGTTTTGGTGTTTCTGTTGGTTGTGTAACAGTAGAGTTTGACGGATTGGTAAGAGAAATTCTCATTGTTAGAAAATCAACAAAATCAATAACTTCTTGTTGTTTGTCTGGGGGTAAAAAACGCCATTTCTCTAATAAATTTTGTTCATTATTCATAGGTTTTAAAACTGAATTATTTTAAATATTATATCATTAAATACAAGTATAGTGCTACGCTTTAGGTAACAGGGAACAGAAACCCTGTTTTATTCCCCCTATTTTAATCCTCTAATATCAACCCTAACGCTCGATTAATAATCTCTTGTTTATTAACAATTTTTTCTAATTCTTCCGGTTGATAACGTCCTTCTTCGACTTCTAAAGAAGCTTGATCAATCGCATCAGGATAAGCTGCTTCTAACCCTTCGGCTAAATCTTCAGAATTAAGGTAATACCCTCCTGCTTTCCGACGTTTATTTTTTCGTTGAATTTGTCGAATAGAATTGCGGATAGAGATATCCCAAGAGCGAGTTGTTCTATTTTCCGCTTGTTGTTTAATTAAATGCAACAATAAAATAATACTATAATTAATAATATTATTAATCTTGTCATCTCGGCTTATTTCTTCCAATTCTTCAACAACAGCTAATGATCCAGCAATATCCCCCTTGAGGAGAAGAGCTTTTAAGGTTAAGAGTTCTTCCATAATTCTCAATTTAATTTCAATTAAACAACAGGCTCAATAAATCGTTGATTGGCTCGAATAAAAAACGCTCCTCCTTGATAAGAAACGACTAACCAAGGTTTACCGACTGAATCAAATTTAATCGGATAACGATATTCAGGATGGAGCATTAACATCGTACCTGTGGGAAAAGTCATATCGATAGAATAGTTAAATCCTGGGCCACTCCGAGCATTTAAGGTTTTAGAACAAATAACACGCCATTGTTGCCAATTTCCATTGAGGAAATCTCCTAATTCATTAGGGACGGGAGGAAGTTTATTTTCAGCAGAATAGCCAGAATTTTGATTAACATCCGTAGAATTTTCAATGGCGGTTACGGCTTCTTGAATTTTGAGACGAGTTGCATCCCCAATGATCCCATCAATGGGTAATTCCATTTCTTCTTGAAAGGCTTTAATCGTTGCTTCTAATTGTTCATCAAAGGGCATTCCAAACCGCCCAATATTATAACCTAACCGTTCTAACTGATATTGAATTTCTCGAACCTTAGCCCCTAATTCACCGCGCTTTAAAATCATGCTTAAATTCTCCTTTCAATGTTCCGGTTTTGTGTTAGGCTATGGGAATACTAAACAACAGTTAACACTATCTTCTCTATCTTAAGTCATGAGTCTAACCTAGTTAATAAAAATTATCTTAATTTCTGCGAGGATCAATGAGGTTAACAGAATGGAAAGACGACAATTTTTAAAATTTGTGGGTCTTGTCGGAACATCAGCGATCGCAACCTTCGGAACTCAGGGATGGGTTGCAAAAAGCTTTGCAGTTTCCCCCTCCCCAAAACGGTTAATTGTAATTTTTCTTCGGGGTGGAATTGATGGGTTAAACGTGGTGGTTCCCTATGCTGAACCGGAATATTATGCCGCCCGTCCTGTGATTGCTATTCCCAAACCCGGAACCGAAAAAGGGGTCTTGGATTTAGATGGTTTTTTTGGGATTCATCCGGCTTTATCCCCCCTAATGCCTCTCTGGAAACAAGGCAGTTTAGCTTTTATTCATGCGGTAGGTTCTCCGATTTCTAATCGTTCTCACTTTGAAGCCCAGGATCAGTTAGAAACGGGAACCCCCAACAGTCAAAAAACCCCCGATGGCTGGATGAACCGTTTATTAGGGGTGTTACCCGGACACACTCCTGTTGAAGCCGTCAGTGTGGGAACTGTGATTCCGCGAATCTTATCGGGTTCTCAATCCGTTGCCAATATTACCCTCAATTCTAATAGTACCCGCGAACTCCCCATTGACGGAGATCAAGTCAAGGCTGCCTTTGATCAACTCTACGCGAGTAACGATGCTCTGAGTCTAGCCTATCGAGAAGGCAGAAGTGCCCGTGAACAATTGCTCAAGGAATTAGACGCGGAAATGGAAACCGCTAACCAAGGAGCTCCCTTACCCAAGGGATTTGCGGGGGAAGCCCGACAACTGGCGAGTTTGTTAGTTCGAGATCCCAGTATTCAACTGGCGTTTATGGCTTTGGGAGGATGGGACACCCACATTAATCAGGGGGCAGCTACCGGAGTCTTAGCGAATCGTTTAAATCCTTTAGCTGAAGGGTTAGCGGTGTTAGTGGAACGGTTGGGAGAGGTTTATCGGGATACAACCGTAGTGGTCATGTCAGAATTTGGGCGCACGGTTCACGAAAATGGCAATGGGGGGACGGATCATGGCTATGGGAACGTGATGTGGCTGTTAGGGGGGGCAGTTCAAGGGGGAAAAGTTTATGGTAAATGGCCCGGTTTAGCGAAATCCGAGTTATTTGAACAACGGGATTTAAGGGTAACAACCGACTTTAGAGAGGTCATTGCTCAGATTTTATTGAGTAATTTTAAACTGAATTCCGAGCAACTGCTTCGAGTGTTCCCGAACTTTACCTTCTCTCAAACTCTAAAATCCTAATTCAATGTTAGAAGATCAGCAAAATTTGGTAAATTATTAAAATATTCTAAAAAACACAGGGTTCTCTGCTGAATTGCTGATTTCTTCTATACACTTATGCAATTGGATTTCATGGCGAAAAGTTCGTGGCGATCGCATTTTTCTAAACAGACAGTACGAATCCTAAAATCAATTTCTTTAATGGTTTTGGGGATAGGATTAACAATTTTACTATCCGCCTATCCAGGTATTGCGATTCCCCCTCAATTGTCCCCTGAAATTCGGGGTGTTTGGATGACAACAAATGATAGTGATATTGTGCGAGATCATGCTAAATTACAGGAAGCGGTGAATCAATTAGCCCGGTTAAATTTTAATACAATTTATCCCGTAGTTTGGAATTCAGGTTATGTGTTTTATCCGAGTGGAATAGCTCAAGCAAAGGGGTTTCAACCCTTTATTCGTCGAGGGTTACAGGGACAGGATGTTTTAGCAGATTTAATTACCCAAAGTCATCAAAAAGGGTTATTAGTAATACCTTGGTTTGAGTTTGGATTTATGGCCCCCCCGTCATCCGAATTAGCCTTAAATCATCCGCAGTGGTTAACCAGTCGCCAAGATGGAAGTTTAACCTGGGAAGGTGTGGCGGGGGAAGTGGTTTGGTTAAATCCGTTTCATCCCCAGGTACAACAATTAATCATCGATTTAGTGATAGAAGTCATGACCCAATATCAAGGAGATGGAATTCAATTTGATGATCACTTGAGTTTACCTATTGAATTTGGTTATGATCCCTATACGATTAAGTTGTATCAACAAGAAATGAAAGCATCCCCTCCTAGTAACCCGAAAGATGAAGCTTGGGTGCGTTGGCGGGCGAATAAAATTACAGAATTTGTTGAAAAATTGCGTAAAGCGGTGAAAGAAAAAAATCCGAAAGCGATTTTTTCGATTGCTCCCAATCCCTATCATACTGCTTATAATAGTCATCTCCAAGATTGGGTGGGTTGGGTGAAAAAAAATCTAGTTGATGAGTTAATTGTGCAGATTTATCGTCCAGATTTACCGAGTTTTGTTAGAGAAATAACGAAAGCAGAAATTCAAGAAGCCAGGAGTAAAATTCCAACGGGAGTGGGGATTTTAACCGGGTTAAGAAATCGACCCATTGGGATGAATCAAATTCAAGCCAAGGTACAAGCCGCCCGTCAAAATGGCTTAGGATTTTCGTTCTTTTTCTATGAAAGTTTATGGGATGAAGCACCGGAACCCATACAAGAACGACAATCTAAATTTCAATCCCTATTTTATTATCCGGCTTCGAGGGCATTTTTGAGATAAAAATTAATCGTCAGTCTCTCTTGTTTAATTCGTGCTGATATAGGGTCGTTAGAAATTCTCGACCCTGAACTTCTTAATCCATTTGAAATGTTTAACAACTTATATTCCATCGTTCAATTGATACTACAGATTATTCCCAAAACCCCTGTAGAGACGTTGCATGCAACGTCTCTACAGGGGACGGATGCGTAGCAAAGATTTGAGGATTTCATATTATTTCAATGCAAATTTTAGGTTTGAATTGAATTAAAATTACTTTTCTGTTAAGTTTTCTACCCCATCCCAATGAGCAGGTAACGGGGTTTTTAACCAATGTTGACAGCGTTGAATATGTAGGGTGGCGGCCGAATCTTCGGGAGTTAGGGATAATACGGCTGCAAACTTGCCTAATGCAGTGGTAAAATCTTGATCCAAATAGGCTTTGCGTCCCGTTTCATAAAGGGTGATCGCTTCCAATTTTTGATCAGAAATAATAGCCGATTTTTCCCCTACTAATTCATAGAGAGAAACAGGTTGGGTTTTGCCTTTAACCCGAACAATATCTAACTCTCGAACGATTAATCGATCCGCACAAAGCTGATAGGTACTGCCACTAATAATAATATCACAATTATAGCGTTTAGTTGTCCCTTCTAACCGCGATCCTAAATTAACATCATCCCCAATAACCGTAAATTCCATCCGTCGAGAATGACCAATATTTCCACTAATAGCATTTCCTGAATGAATCCCAATTCCAATGCGAATAGGAGGTTGTTTTTGATCAAGTCTTTGCTGATTAAATTGAATTAAAGCTGACCGCATATCTAAAGCTGTTTGTACCGCTTTCCAGGCATGATCTTCTAAGGGAATCGGTGAACCAAAAACCCCCATAATGGCATCCCCCATATATTTATCTAGGGTTCCTTTATGATTAAAAATGGGTTCAACCATCACATTAAAATATTCATTTAGCATTCCCACAACGGCTTCTGCATCCATACTTTCCACAAGGTTTGTATAGCCTCGAATATCAGAAAATAAAACAGAAACTTCCTTGCGATCGCCTCCTAATTTAGCATCCCCACTGGCTAATAATTGTTCGGCTAACTCCTGGGTCATATAGCGATACATGGTACTTTTTAGCCGTTTTTCATCGCTAATATCATCCATCACCACTAAAGCCCCATAAATATTTTGTTGATTCCCTGCATCGGCTATAGAATTAATCGATAAATGCACACTAGATTCTGATTTTTGACCGGAAATTAAAGTTTGATCAGGATAAAATTGTTGACGAGATTTTTCATTTTTTCCGGTTAACGCTGTATTAAACCAATAGGGAAAATCAGCCCCTTTTAAGCGGACTAATTCAAAAATTGATTTGCCTTCTAAGGAATCAGTTTCACTGAACCCTAACAACCGATTTGCGCTGGGATTAGCGGCAATAATTTCACCTTGGGAATTGGTGGAAATCACACCGTTTGTTAAACTGCGGAGCATATCCCGTTGCATTTGTTCTTGTTGTTGAATTTTGGCATATTGTTGTTTAACGGTTTCAAACAATTTAGCATTTTGAATCGCCACTCCCGCTTGAATATTAAACGCCTCCATAAAATCTTGATCACTACGATTAAAACTGGCTTTAAAACATTCAGGAGCATTCGGCCAATCTCCAGGATTATAATCAGGAAAATCCCCCTGTCTCCGTTTATTCACTAATTGCGTTACCCCAATTAATTCTTCATCGGCATTAAAGACAGGCATACACAATAAACTGCACGTCCGATAACCCGTTGTTTGATCAACTTTTTTAGAAGTATTTGCATCAGGATGATTGTATAAATCAAAAGAAATATTCACAGGTTTACCCGTTTGGGCAACTTTTCCCGCAAACCCCTGCCCCACTTGAACCGTAATCGTTTTTAACGTGCCATCCTGTTGAGGAATTTTAGCCCATAACGCCGTTTTTTCATCATTTAATAACCAGATGGTACTGCGATCTGCATTCATTAATTTTTTAGCTTCATTCATCACCCGTTTCAGGGTTTCTTCCAAATTTAAACGACTGGAAGCCAAACAACGAGTTGCTTCTAATAAAGCTTCCGCCGCCCGTTGTTTTTGAGTGGCATCATAAAAAGATTGAGAACTTTCAATAATTAACTGAATTAACGGTGAAAACTCAGCGAATAAAGTTTCATCATTGACCGTAAACCCAGAAAAATCTATTCGTTCTTGTAGGAGTAAACCCGCAGGGCTATCTTTTTTGAGTTTATTTAACAGTTGCACAACCGCAACTAATTTTCCTTGATCATTTAACAAGGGTAACGTTAACATTGTGTAGGTTCGATACCCGGTTTCTTGATCTAATGCTTTTGCAGAAGCCGCTTCTGGATATTCATAAAAATCAAAGGGAATATTAATTTTTTCCTTAGAACGAGCGACTTTACCCGCAATTCCTTGAGTCAGAGGAATTCTAATTTCTAAAGAGCCTTTTCCTTCATCTTTAGCAATTAATGACCAAAGTTCATTTTGGTCTTCATCCAGCAAGAAAACTGTTGTCCGATCTGCCCCTAAAAGTTCTCCAATTTTTAGGGTAATTGCATTCAGCATTTCATTGAGAAAAGCTTCAAAACTATGATTACTCACTCGCAACATTGCTAGAGTTTGGTACACCGTTTTAAGCTGTTGCTCAACGGACTTCATTTCCGTGCGAAAATTGCTGGGTGTCAGAGGTGCAATAAACTCTGAAATCCTCAAGGTTTGTGGAGATAAAGCAACTTGAGTGGAAAGGTTCATCGTTTTGCCCTGATTAATAAAAAATAAAGAGGTAAATGGAAACTATAGCTCATCTCTCTAAATCTAGTATATTGACATTTTCCAAAAATAAAAGCCTAATCCTTCATCAAAAAAATCATAAAATTCAAGATTTTTATCACCAGATTCCCCTAATTCTTCATAAAATTCATAAAATTCATAAAATTCATGGTATTTTAAAAGAAAAAGGGGAAGCAAGAGGGCCTGATCATGGATGTAGAGGTCTTAGAGCTAATTCAATTTGCTAAACATCTGGTTATTAATCGGACTCAAAATCCTTTGGATCAAGTTCAAGAGGCGATCCTCAGACAAGCACTGCTTGGCGCTAAACTCAAGGAAATTCGGATCATCGGGTATAGTGAAAATACGGTTCAAACCATTTTAGCCCCCAATTTATGGAAACTACTTTCAGACGCAACGGGAGAAAAAGTTGGGATTAAAACGGTGCGGTTAATTTTACAAGAATTATTCAAAAAACAAGATACATTTAATTCCTCAAATCAACCCTTAGAAAAATCTCAGGAAACCCTAAATTTTGAACTAGAATTACCTGGCGGTCAAGTTAATTTATCTTCTCCTTTTTATATTGAACGTCCTCCGATTGAATCTCAAGCCTATGAAGAAATTATCAAACCTGGAAGTTTAATTCGTATTAAAGGGCCAAAACAGATGGGGAAAACTTCTTTAATGGCGAGACTGTTAAACCATGCTCAACGTCAAGGTTGTCGTACCGTTGTTGTGAATTTTGAGTTAACAGATAATGAAGTTTTTGCAGATTTGAATCGATTTTTACGGCGTTTTTGTGCAATGGTGGCGGATGATTTACAACTCCCCATGCAACTGAATCAATATTGGGATGAAGAATTAGGGAGTAAAAATAATTGTACGAACTATTTTGCTCGATATTTATTACCAACATTAGGGCAACCGTTAGTTTTAGGGTTAGATGCAGTTGATCGAATTTTTCAACATGAAAAAATTGCCGATGATTTTTTTGGTTTACTGAGAGCTTGGCATGAAAAATCCAAACAAATTGAGATTTGGAAAAACCTGCATTTAATTATTGCTCACGGGACGGAAGTTTATATTCCGTTAGATATTCATCAATCTCCCTTTAATGTGGGATTAGATGCCAAACTCCCAGAATTAAATACCCAACAAGTCCAGGAACTTGCTCGGAGACATGGGTTTAAATTAACGCCTTTTGAAATAGAGAAATTGATGGAGATGCTGGGAGGACATCCCCATTTATTGCGGGTTGCTTTTTATAAAATGGTGCGCGAAAAAATCAGTTTAAAACAAATTTTAGAAGACGCTCCCAAGGATACAGGAATTTATGCGGATTATTTACGATTACATCTTTGGAATTTAGAAAAATATCCTGAACTCGCCCAAGCATTTAGAACCGTTGTGGAATCGGAACAACCCATTGAGTTAAAATCAAAATTAGCCTTTGATCTCAATAGTATGGGGTTAGTTTATTTACAAGGAAATCAAGTAGAAATTAGAAAAACCTTATATCGAGAATATTTTCGAGATCGTTTAAAATCTTCCCTGCTCACATTGCCTTCAACAGAAAAACGATTAGAAAACCTAGAACTTATTCCTGAGCAGACGAGAAATATTTTAGCGGCTATTATGTTTACAGATGTCAAAGATTCAGCGCAAAAACATCATCAAAATCAAGAACCTACCTTAGCAGCTGTTTTTAGAGATTTGAATTTAATGACCCGATTGTGTCAACAATTTGAAGGACAGGTTTTAAAATCAGTCGGAGATGGGTTACTGATGTATTTTGTTTCGGTGGTAAAAGCGGTTCAATGCGCTCAAGAAATTCAAAAAACATTGATAACTGCTGCCTCTGAATTACCCTCTGATGCTATTTTAGAACATCGTATTGGCATTCATCTCGCGGAGGTTTATTTTAATGGGAATGATGTCTATGGAGATGGGGTCAATATTGCAGCACGTTTGCAAGTTGAAGCGTATCCGAGGGGAATTTGTATTTCTTCAATGGTTTATGAAGCTGTTAAACGTCATCTGGGTTTGAATATTATTAAGAGTGAATTTAGAGAGTTAAAAGGCATTGGTTCTATGCAGGTTTATCAGATTTCAGTAGAATAAAGACTCCGTAGTGAGTCACTGTCGAAACAATGACCCACTGCTTTGATTATTTATGAGTTCATGATGATAAGAGGTGGCTTATTTAATACTACAAACTGACATTTTTCCGGGTAGAGTCGTTTTCCACTGACCGTTCCAAGTGCCATTCGCTGCGATTGCTGCCACTGGACATTTCAGTTTGGCATCATTATCATTCAAGATCGGGCCAGCATTCACATCTCCGGGTAAGCCAATATTAGGTAGAGAGGTCGCGTCAGTACCACAAACCGACATTTCTCCCTCTACAGTGGTTTTCCACTGACCATTCCATTCAACATCATAAACTTCAACAGCGACTGGACACTTAACTTTTGCATCCTCATTATTCCAGATTGGGCCAGCTTTAATATCGAGAGCAAAAGCTGGGCTAGACACAGCAAAACTAGCAGAACAGCCAATAACTACTGTACCAATAGATAGCCAGAATTTTTCTATTTTGGAGGGTTTGAAATTAGTAGACATGATTTGTTACTGGGAAAGGTTTAGTTGGTTTGAACGTCTGGTTAAACGAGTTGGTTAACCTTTTTACTCTTTTCTATAATATAGCATACTCTACAGTATTTACAATACATCTTTATGGGGTTTTTATTCTTAATGTATACTGGGGTAAGGGTTGTTACCTGCTATACAATTCCCTGGAGGTAGGTATGAATTATGAATATAAAGTTGGTGGCAGTTTACCCCCCGATTCTCCGACTTATGTTTGGAGAAAAGCTGATCATGAATTATATCATCAACTTATGGGAGGAATGTTTTGTTATGTGTTAACTTGTCGTCAAATGGGGAAATCTAGTTTGCGCGTTAAAACCATGCGTAAACTTCAAGAACAGGGGTTAGCTTGTGCGTCTATTGATTTAACGGCTATTATTAGTTCCGACTTAACCCGCAAACAATTTTATGCCGATATTATTGATAGTTTAGCTGAAAACTTTAATCTTTTAGAATCCATTGATAGTTTTAAACAAGGCTGTCGAGAATCGGATTTATCCCCGATGAATCGCTTTAATAAATTTATTCATGATATTTTATTAAAACATCCTTTATTAATTGAAAAAAATATTATAATTTTTATTGATGAAATTGATAGTTTATTGAGATTACCGGACTTAGCCAATGAATTTTTAGGATTACTCAGAGCTTGTTATAATAAACGTGCCGATCTTCCCGAATATAACCGTTTAACCTTTGCCATTTTAGGAGTCGCTTCTCCCTATGATTTGATGAAGGATGCCAACTATAATAGTTTACCCTTTGATTGTGGTTATGGCATTGAATTACATGGGTTTCAATCCCACGAAGCTCAACCTATTGCGGAAGGATTAAAACTGAAATCCGAACATCCCCAAGCCTTATTAGATGCGATTCTTGATTGGACATCAGGACAACCCTTTTTAACCCAAAAAATCTGTAAATTAATTGTTAAATCTCCTGATAGTATCCCCCTGGGTTCCGAGGCGGAATGGGTCGAGAAATTTGTGCGATCGCACGTCATTAATAATTGGGAACACCAAGACGAACCGGAACATTTAAGAACGATTCGAGATCGGCTCCTTCGTCAGAAAAATCGCAGTATTGACTTGTTAAAATTATATCAAAAAATCAGAGAAAAGGGGAGAATTTTAGCCGATAATAGTTTAGAACAAATGGAATTGCGGTTATCGGGTTTAGTTAGTAAACGAGAAGGAACCTTAGAAATTAGAAATCGCATTTATAAAGAGGTATTTACTTCGAGTTGGTGTCAAAAAGCCTTAGCGGAGTTACGAGATGAATTAGCCGTGATTGAACCCGAATTTATCCAAACCCTGGCTAAACTCAAAGTTCAACTGTTAGAAACCCAAATTCGTCGAGTCGCCGAGGGAAGCAGTTCTGATGAAGTCATTTATGAAGTCTTACGACAAATTACCCTAAAATTAGGAGATTTATTAAAAGCAGATCGCGCTACCATTTATCTATTAAATGCAGAAAAAACAGAACTGTGGTCTTTAGTCGCTGAAAATCAAACGAATGAATTCCTTAATATTCAAGTTCCCGTTGGAGAAGGAATTGCTGGACAAGCCGCAAAAACCAAAAATATTATTAATATTCCTCACAATGTTTATGATGATCCTCGTTCTAATTTAGTCAAATTAGCCGATCAAAAATATGGCTATCATACCTATAATGTTTTAGCTTATCCTATTTGTAATCACGCTAAAGAAGTTGTGGCTGTTATTCAATTATTGAATAAACTGAAAGCCAATCTGTTTGAATCCGAACCCTTAGCTAAACGGGTTAAAGAAGAAGGATTTAACCAAGCCGATGAAGAACAATTAACGCGATTTGCTCCCCATATTCGACGGTTTTTAGAAAGTTGTCAATCCTGTCGTCAAGCCAGCCGCAAATTACAAGCCACCGCCGCTTTAGCAGAAGCCACTCGTTCTTTAGATGGGAGTCAATTAGATACCAAAGAAATCTTACAACGGGTGATGGATGCGGCTAAAAACTTAATGAATGCTGACCGTAGTACCCTGTGGTTAGTCGATGAAGAACAACAGGAACTTTGGACTAAAATTCGACAAATGGATGGCACATTAATCGAAAAGCGAATTCATATTAATGAAGGGTTTGCGGGTCAAGTCGCACGAACTAGAGAACCGATTATTATTCCCTTTGATGTTTATCAACATCCTGATTCTCAAACCTCCAAAGAAACGGATTTAGAAACGGGATATCGCACCTGTAGTTTATTATGTATGCCTGTTTTAAATCCTGATGGGGAATTATTAGGAGTAACTCAATTAGTGAATAAATTAAATCCGGGTAATTATCCCGATTATAATCCCGCTTTTTGGCCCCAAGCTCCCGAAAATTTTAAAGCTAGTTTTGATAAAAATGATCGCCAGTCTATGCAGGTTTTTAATGAACGAGTTGGGGTGATTTTACAATATGCCAAGGTTCATGAACGCTTAAAAAAATTAGCTGAATTTCAATCGCAAAAAGTCGTTTATCACACCTTGGCGATGTTAAGCCAAGCGGTGGGAAGTCAAAAAGATGAAGAACTTTATAGCACGTTATATAATATTTTAGAATTTATGATGCAATCCATTAGTAAATTATTAACGGCAACTCAAACCGATATTTTTATTTTTAATAAAGATAAACAAGAGTTTTGGTCAATTATTCCTGATGTTTATAATTCTAATAATCTGATTGAACTGATTATTAGTGCGGATGTTAAGTTAACTCAACAACTATTAACATTCGGTTCCCCTTTAATTCTCAACTCAATTTCTAATTTAGATGATCCTTGGTTTCAAATTGGAGTGCGATCGCCATTACGGGAAAATTTACAAAATGCTTTATTTTTTCCCTGTATAAATTCCGAAGGACACATCATTGCGGTGATTCGTCTATTAAATAAATTAACGGATAATTCCGCTTTAAATTTTAATCCGATTAATCAAGAGGGATTTACTGCCGCAGATACTCAACAACTGGAGAAACGATCCGAATTTATTATAAAAGTTTTAGAGGGGTGTCAATCCTTCCATCAAGAAATTAGTACCCTGCAAAAACAACGGGCTACAGACACTTTAAGATCGGCGATTAATTCCGTGCGTCAAATTGGGTTTGATCCTGAAAAAATTCTGTATACGGTGATAGAATCGGCGAAAAAATTAACCAATGCTGACCGCAGTACCTTATGGTTAGTCGATGCTTATGATCCTGATAAATTATGGACAAGAATTCCGAGAATTGATGGCACAATAGAAACCTTTTATATCTATAAAAATGAAGGATTTGCAGGAAAAGTTGCCCAAATGAAAAAACCCATTATGATTCCTTTTGATGTGTATGATCATCCTGAGTCCCAAACTGCAAAAGGAACAGATCAAGAAACGGGTTATCGCACCTGTAGTTTATTGTGTATGCCCATATTAAGTTTTGATGGGGAATTATTAGGAGTAACGCAATTACTGAATAAACGCAAACCCGGAAATTATCCCCCTTATCATCCGAAAAATATTCATGATATTCCTGATTATTTAAAAGTTAGTTTTGATGAACGAGATTTAAGATATATGGAGATTTTCAATAATCAAGTCGGGATTGATTTACCCCATATCTTAAATAAAACTTAAACTCTATAGGGTGAGTAAGTAGCCTAGAAAACCGAAAGTTTGTTGATTTTTTTTAGTCCTAGATCCCCCCTAACCCCCCTTGGAAAGGGGGGAATTAGAGTTCAATGTCCTCGTTTCTCCGGGGAGAATTAGAGTTCAATGTCCTTGTGTCTAAGGGGGAGATTAGAGTTCAAAGTCCCCCTTTTTAAGGGGGATTTAGGGGGATCTAATTTTGGCTATAGCACTATATAATAAAAAATATGGCAATTTGAGGTTAATATTATGCCATCATCTTTACCGACGGAATTACCCAAATGGTACGAGCTTGACGAGGAACAAAAAAAGGGTTGGACACCGAAAGCAAATCAAGTGGATATACCCGAAGTCCGAGACGCTTGGAATGGAACAATTTACCGAGAGGCGGGTAAAAATTTTACGGTAAAATTAGATAGATTACAGATTCTTAGTCCCATTCAAGTCGGGGGAGGGAGTTTTCCAGAAGGCGGAATTTTACCTGCACAAATTGGCGGCGTTCCCTATATTCCCGGTTCCAGTGTGCGGGGTTCTATGTTAAAATATATTAGAACGATTTGGTCAGAAATTCCCAACGAAGAACAACAATTTTGGTTAACTCTTTTAGAACCCGATTTAAACGGTTGGCAACCTCTAAAAATTCGGTTTGAAAGTATTTTATTGAAAGATTTAAAAGCTTTTCCTCTGTATGCTCAACAGGAATGGCAAATTTTTGATCAAAAAAGTAATAAATTGAGTTTACAATGGCAAGTTTCTCCTAAACCTCCCCATCCAAATCCTGATCGCTTTCGCTTACAAGTTTTATTAAAAAATCCCCCTAAACCTGCGGAAAAAACTTGGTTAGAAATTCGTCTCAAGGAAATGTTAGAACGTCGAGGAATAGGACGGGGGACGGCTTCGGGTTTTGGACGGTTAGCGACCAGTATTCCGACGGGAAAATGGGAATTGCATTTAACGGGAATGAAACCTTGTGTGCGATCGCATAATAGAGAACAAACCGGACAATATCGCTGGAGCCCGCAAGTTTTACGAGCGACTTTAAGGGGTTATTTTATCCGTTTTGCTTTGGATTTTTTACCCCGGAAACAGGCCGAACTTTTAACAGAAAAATTGTTTGGAGGGTTGGGAACTTTAGCGAAATTGCGGTTAACAAGTTATCTGTATCAAATTCCTAGAATTAGCGCCGGAGATGGTTATGCTAATATTCCAGCTAAAACTGCCCATGAAACTTGGATTATTAATGTGGATTGTAACTCGGAATATCATCAATTAGTGGGAGATTTATTAAATTTAGCGAGTCGTTTGGGGGGAGTTGGCCCCGGTTGGCGACGTCCTCCCCATCGTTTAGAGCGTTTTGGTGGGTTTCGCGGAAGTGAATTTACGGTGACACAGTTGGCGTCGGACTCTGGGTTTACGAGTGATCCCGCTTCTTATTTAAAGCAACTTAGCCACAGTATTGATCAGCAGGTGCGTCAACTGGCGAAAGTTTGGGGGTTTCAACCGACTAAAACGCCGCAACCGGGACGCATTTGCAGTATTTGGCGGGGGGAAGCGGACGCCTGGGAAGGGTTGGTACATGGGGTGTGTAGCACTAAGGCGGCTAACCGTCCGGTTTGGTGCGGGAGTTCTAATAACCGACCTTCGGGGTATGGGGTGCGGGAACATTCGGATTTTTGTTTGGTGACGGTTTTTGATCCGAATGTGGAGAAAAGTTTACCGAACTTGGAGTTTAGAAAAATTTATGGTTAAGTGTTGAAAGCAGGGTAAGTAACGACTTCTGTTAGGAAGAAAAGGTGTTGAAACATAGCTGCTGCTGGGTTGTAGGTGGGTGCACCTTTTGCTGTTCTGTAGCGACTTCTATTAGGAAGAAAAGGTGTTGAAACCTGACGGCAGGGAGAGTGGCCCAAGCCATAGTCATAGCTTGTAGCGACTTCTATTAGGAAGAAAAGGTGTTGAAACCCGTATTGGAGGACGTAGCCCAGTTTGCAACCATGCTCCCAGTAGCGACTTCCATTAGGAAGAAAAGGTGTTGAAACGCCCATTGACCTGAACGACCTAATGCAAAGTTGCGGTAGCGACTTCTGTTAGGAAGAAAAGGTTTTGAAACTTGTCGCCGTCACCCGTTTATCGCGCTGCATGGATTTGCACGTAACGATTTCTGTTAGGAAAAAAAGGTGTTGAAACCTTTTAAAGTCAGGGGTTGGGAGTCCCTTAGCTTCAACTAGCAAGTAGCGACTTCCATTAGGAAGAAAAGGTGTTGAAACGACGATGCGCTGATTTTGAGGTCAGGCATCCAAAATTGATCGGTAGCGACTCCTATTAGTAAGAAAAGGTGTTGAAACTCGATTTCAACATAGGTTAGTCCAATGTTTACTTCCAGAGATGGTAGCGACTTCTATTAGGAAGAAAAGGTGTTGAAACGCAGTTTTCTCAGCCCAGGGGCCGACTGCAACAGCAAGTAACGACTTCCATTAGGAAGAAAAGGTGTTGAAACTGAATTGCTTCAATGTATTTAGCTGGGTGTGCATCGTAGCGACTTCTATTAGGAAGAAAAGGTGTTGAAACTTGACGGCTTTATATTCAACCCTAAAAGTCTGATGGGTTTGTAGCGACTTCTATTAGGAAGAAAAGGTGTTGAAACTCCCAAGAACGCTCCCGCAGTTCCTCTTGGGCGAGATAAAAGCTGTAGCGACTTCTAGTAGGAAGAAAAGGTGTTGAAACTAAGTTTCTGGTAATTCCCCACCTGTGTCAGCAAACAAAGTAGCGACTTCTATTAGGAAGAAAAGGTGTTGAAACAAAGCCGCAGCGATGAAGGGTGCTATGTCGAAATATTGAAGCGACTTTCATTAGGAAGAAAAGGTGTTGAAACATACAAGCCATAGCCGTCTTAGCCGCCCATGGCCCAACGGCGTAGCGACTTCTGTTAGGAAGAAAAGGTGTTGAAACTGTGCATCTACTTGCTTCGTGAACTGTGCTGCATAAACTAGAAAGTAGCGACTTTTGTTAAAGTCAAAGCATAAAAAAAGAGGCAATAGTTACTCAACTTTGCCTCTTAATTATTTTAATTAAACCTAAATTAAACAAGCGATTTAGATTCCTTCGCGTCCTTAATTCGCATTGTCCAGAATTGAATCGTATCAGAAATTTCGATTAACAAATCCGTTAATAAAACCTGCTGATTAAAATTCAAACTTCTGAACCGTTCTTGAAATTGTTCTGTCGTCATATCCGCCTTAATATTCAGATGAGATCCGACAATATTACACAACACCACTCGCGCCACACCCCAGGCAAAATAACGGCGTTGTTCGTCTGAACCCCCCGCAGCATTGGGAACACCCCCTCCTAATAACACCGAAGAACGAGACATGGCCCAAAACCGTTCCACGCCCCAACTTGCCACATAGTCACTAATTCCACTGGCGGCGCCTTGCCAGTCTCCCAGAGAATTTGTCCCCCCATTTAAGAGTCTAAAAACCTCTCGATCTAACTCATAGGATATTACCGACATGATATTTCCTCCTTAAATCTTTTCAATTAAAATTCGACCAAAACCCACACTCCATAACCCGCCTAAATAATGTTCATCATGGAGAAACTTTTCCCATTCCTCGACATTTTGAACCTGACCCCGTGTAGTCCAAGACGTTAAAAAAACCGCCCCCGGAGGAAACCCTTCCACCCCAAACAAATTTTTAACTAAATTGCCTTTATCGTCCGGTTCATCATGCAAACTAACACGAGGTTGACGAACTAACCCCATATCAACAAATAAATTAATACTGGTGTCAGGAACAATAATTAAGCGATCGCTGGGAATAGAACTGGGAACAGGCAATTTTTGCCCTTCATTCGGGTTGCGATATTGTACCTTTTCTAACTTCAACCACCGCAAATAAACCGTTTGATTATTTAACGAATTATCCGTGATCAAAACCTTATTTCGATCTAAATTCAAAGGCGACTGTTGAGATAATTGTTGAAAACGATTTAACCATTGTAAACAACTCACCCACCAGTTCCCATAACCCAACACATGAACGGGCCACCAAACGGGCCAGCCCCATCCTAATGCGATCGCCCCTGGGGAAATAGCGTTATCCTGACCCCCAAACCAATGATTAACAAAATTGGCGTGGGTGTGTTCCGCGTGTTCCCGTAAAGCACCCCGCAGGGAACTCCCCGGAATAGCCGGAGTGCGATCGCTGAGGCGAAAAATCGGGTTATTATTCCCTCGGCTGCTACTATCCGCGCCCCCAATATGCACAGGTTCTTGACAAATTAACCATTCTGTACTCATGATGCTCTCCTTAAAATAACCATAAATGTCCATAACCCAAGGCGTCCCGATGAAAGGCATCAGGATAGGGCCCCGACTGTGATAAGGGAGGCGTTCCCTCCCATAAATACACCGCCCCCGCAGGCGTCATCCATTCCCCCGGCGTCAATACCGAAACCCGACGGTTAGGGTCTTTGCGATCGCGTACCTTCTTCCACGACTGCCAAGGAATGCCCATTTCCGCCGCGTAACCCTTGACCCCTGGGGGTTTGGGGACAGAAATTTTCCGTCCGGGTTGTTGCCACAAAGCCGCCGTGAGTAAAATTCCCCCCTGGGGTTGGGGACAGGAGGCCGTTAACCATTGCCAATTGTTCTTTTCTTGAATGATGCTCATAGTAACGGGGGTTCCCGCCCCCAATATTCCCCAGTCGGGGGGTTGATAGTCGCCGATAATTTTGACTAAAATCGACCATCCGGGGGCCATTAAGGTTGTTTGTTCAGCAAAAAATCCCCCCTCGTCCACGACTTGAAAGTCTTGGCGACGGTTATGGCTGAGGGTGAGAGACTCCCAAGGTAAAGGCTGAAGCAGGTTATCGGGGGCGGCATCCGACTTAAAAATCCACTTTTGCTCTTGCCAAAATTGCTGTAAAGTGTTACCCGGAATTAAATATTGACCTCCGATCATCTCAAATTCCTGGCTTCGGTGTTCCGGTTGCACCTGCCATTGTTCGGTATTTGTCCACTGCATTCGATACAGGTTGCGGGGCAACTTCCCGGTAGTGATATTGCGATCAAGGGTATAAACGGGCAAGGGTAAGGGAACATAAAGATAGGAGTTATATTCCCAAAACGGCCCCCAGAGTTGACTCTGACTGGGTAAATTCAAACAAGCTGCCAACTGATGCCCATTCGGGGGCCAACGACAACCGACTTGACCGCTATTTTGTCCGACGGGTGTTAAGTTGCCGATGGTGATCGGGCCTGTGGGAATTATTTTGTACCATCCGGTCATAGGTTAATCTCCTTTAAATTACGAATTACGAATTACGAATTACGAATGGGGAATAGGCAATAGGCAATAGGCAATAGGCAATAGGTTGGGGATGACCCAAATTCCGTCAACTTTAGCCGAAAACCTCTGATTATAGTCAAGATTAGATCCCCCTAAATCCCCCTTAAAAAGGGGGACTTGGATCTCTTGTTCCCCCCTTGCCAAGGGGGGTTAGGGGGGATCTAGGACTTGGGAGCAGATCAAGCGTTAAGTTGACACGGTTGGGGGGTTAGGTCAGAACACGAGAAAGCCAGTTATTTCGTTCTCGCTGTTGACGCGCTAAGAAACCCCGGAGGGCGATCCAGTTTTTCCACCATTGCCAACTTCCGAGATCTGTTTGAAACGCTCTCGTTTTTCCGGCGGTGAGAATATCGATCTGTTGCCAACTTAGGGGTAAATGCACACTCGCCCACAGGGTATCCATGAGGGAACGAACCGTTAAGGGAGAATGTTCTTCCAGGCGGGTACTCTCCAAATAAAACAACAACTTTTCCCAACAATTAAGATCGGTTTTGTCCTCCTGAATGGGTTCAACGGCCATTAACAAATGCCACAACACCCAAGGACAAACCCAGTCCAAACTTTGACCACTGTTAAACAAAACCCGAACACAGACCCGATCCTTACCGAGATGTTTGGCTTGTTTGTAGGCTTCATTTAACCCCCGATGCCATAACGACTGCGGGATACGCCGTTGGGCAATAACCACCCCTAAACTAAAGGTCATATTGGGGCCAGGGATAGGATAAATTTGATTTTGATAAGACACCCAACCCGCCACAGGGGGATCAAGGGGTTGAGTTAGGGGGGTTGCTTGTCCCGTCCAAAGGTGATGGAGTTGGGATGTGAGAGCGATCGCATCGGTTATCGGCCCTAATAATAAGAAGTCATCCCCTCCCGCAAAAATTACCCGTCCGTTGTGGTAATTTTCCGTCAGGTCGTATAACACCCGGTTCCAATATCCAAACAAAACCGATAGATCTAAGGTATGGGGGAGTTCCATCTGGCGGGTCACATCCGGTAAATTAGGCGGTGAAAAACCCAGTTGATATTGTTCAATAGTTGAGGCGTTGGGATGCCAGTTAGACCAAGGTAATTTCAGCTTTTGATATTGTTCACCGGATAGCCATTTCCCCATATTATCCCCATCCCCACGCCATCCCACTGTCCATTCAACCGGACTTTCCCAACCTTTGGGAAGATCATTTTCCCAACCTTCCACCTCCTCAGCATCAATATTGCGACGTTCTAAAACTCTCGGATGAGCATAGGGAGGAGACTGGCGATCCATTTGGGGAATACCCCAAGCTTTAAAAACCGATCCAGACTGATAATATTCACTCAGCGCTTCAACTTCAGTATTCCAGTGTTCCGCATCCACAACATCAGCCACCCAAGCCGCCGCCGCCGCCGTGCGATCGGGAAATTGATCCCAAGGACATGGGGGGGGTTCTTGTCCCCATAAAGTTGTTAAGGTGGGAATGATAATTTCAGGGACGGAAGCCAAGCGTTTCACCATTTCCAGGCTATTCAAGCGATCGCTTTGGGAAAATAACCCCGCTAAAGAGCTTTTTTCCGCTATCCCTTCCCACCATTGGGTTAATACCTGATCCGGTAGTCCCCAAGTTCCCCCCGCTTCCACAGGTTGCAAACCGGGATGCCAGATCGATAAACTTCCCGAACTTGGACTGGTGCGTCCTCCCCACCAGTTCCCTTGCCATTGTCGGCCTAATTTTTGACCCTCAACGGAATGATGCAACTGCTTGATATCTTCGACAACGTGATCCGACCGCAACGGCGTAGACTCCCCATAAACCGACCAAAAACTCAGGTTATCCCCTCGAATAACTTGCCACCCCAAGCCGTTTAACCGAGGGTTATGGCGGATGGAAGCGGTTTCTAAGGCGGTTAAAAACCGTTGCCATTCGTTGTTGAGAATGGTTTGGCAGTTTTCCCACCATTGGGACTCGTCGGGAAATAACCCGGTAATAATATTAGGGAGTTCAGCTTGCCAGAAGCTTTCATCGGTAATAGTTTCGCCGTTTAACCATTGCAGTAAAGGAGAGGACTGATGCAAGGGAACTAAAACCTTACCCCCTTGTTTCTCCCAGTGGTGAATAACGACCCCGCAGAGATAATGGCATAACCAAGACGCAACGGCCCAGTCCCGCAGACGTTGACCTCCAGCCAGGAAGCTTTGCACGGGGCCAAAGGTTAAAACGCCGATGTGAGTTAGGGTGCGATCACTGTGTTGTTGAATTTGTTCGCAGGCCTCCACAGAAGCCCCACCACCCCACCAAAATTGATTTTTTAAATATTCTGAAGTTTGCCAAGTACCGCAGCTAGGATGGGTTGCTAAGGTGGGTTGATCGGGGGGCAAAGCTGCATAATATTGTTGTTGTTGTTTCAGCCAGTCTTGTAATTCCATTAGAGACTCCGTTTAACATCATTAACGAGTTGTTCAAATCCTTTGATTTTGCTATTAATAGGGGTTGTAAGATTGGCTAATTTGACAATATAGTTCAACCAATTAATCGCAATTTGAGCCGAATGGTCGGCGTGATTGACTCCTTTTAATTGTTTGGTTTTTTCGTCTAAAATTTGATCAATCAAATCCCCTAATAAGCTGTGATACAGTTCATTTCTGATTTCGAGAAAACTCTTGCTATGATCGGAAAGACGAATCCAGTTGAAACAGTAAAAGTCTTTAAAACTGTTCCAAGCAGGATCATTAATTTTTGTGGTTTTGTAGTTTTTTTGCAGATAACTATTGTAACCAGTTCCCTCACTGAGCAAATTTTTGATTGTTGGGGAAATATCAAGTCGGAATTCTATATAATTTTGATTCTTTTCTTGATATTTTAGAATTGGTTTTTGAGTTTTATGATCTCTTTCCCAGTGATAAGCATTTCCGCCTTGATATTGAACTAAACAAGCGATCGCTAATTCAAAAGCTCCAGCAATTCTCAAATACCACTGCATCCACTGACCCCTTTCTCGAAAGGCTTTTTCACTCCATAACGCAATTGCAATTCGTTCTAAAATATCCTCTTCAGCCGATAGCTTTTGGCGTTTTGCCGATAAGTTAAAAGAAACAGCCCGATCTAATTGACCGAGTGTATTAATTAAGGTATTATCAGGATGATCTTGGATTAAAGTTTTTACCCCAGAAAAGTCTTGAATTTCTAATAACTGTTCAATTTGGGGCACTTTTAACCGCCATTGCCAATGAGTTCCCGTATGAAAATAGGGTTGAGAATCTTGGCGAGACATATAGACAAATTCAATCGGATTTTTCGCTAACTGTTGTTCCAGTCCCCATAAATATAAAGCACTACTTAACGCCGGAGTTCCACTACTATGTTGTATGATTAATTTCTGAGCATTAATCTTGACACTATCCGAGGTATTCTCGAAAACAATACCCTGGGAATTAAAGGCAAATTTAGGATTTAATTGTTGTTCAACAAACTTTGCCATTTGATCCCAATTAGCAACCCCATTATCTAAATTTGGATCAATCTCTAAAATCATTAAATCATGGGGAATTCCCTGTTTTTGACACCAAGCTTGTAAAAGATTTCGCCACCAATATCCATCAGACGTAATTAAATCACTCAATTCTTGTCCCGAAATATGATGATATTCAATCCAAGCTTGCTGATTCGTTAAAAGAATGACAAAATGAAGTAAAGTATCAGGTTCTCGACTTTCCCACAGGCTTCTAATTAAAGGAAAATCAATCCGATCTAAGTTATCTCCAAATTCTTCGTCATTGTAGGTTGCTTGTTCTCGAACCTCATCTAAAGAGTAACAAGCACCGAGTTGCTCGGTTCCTTCCTTTGAATCCACCCTCACATCGTTGTTGCCCAAAATCTGTAAAACTACATTCGTTCTCATATCGCTTAAGTAAGAAATTTAGGACTTGTTTAAATTTTAATTGAATCTTAATCGAGTTGAGTTTGTAAGTTTCTTTACTTTTAATTAATATATCAACCGCCAAGGGAGTTAGGACAAAGACTGATTCAGCAAACCCAGACTGTGAAGCCTTTTCCTATTCCTGCTCTATTAGATTTTTGTGAAGAAAATTAATACTTGATATTTAAAAAAGCTAATTTCTTTTTTTTATAACATTAACAATGGCTTGATGAGTTTTGATGAACGAGATTTAAGATATATGGAAATTTTCAATAATCAAGTCGGAATTGATTTACCCCATATATTAAACAAAACCTAACCCGTAGGGTGCGTAAGCACAGCGCACGCACCACTAAACCTTATCAAATATACAAACTAAACAATAATTGTTACCAGACTGTACTTTACAACCGAGAATTTACTGATCAAAAGGAATAGTTTCATAAAAATTCTGTAAATATGACCTAATTTAATCCGTGTTTATACTATATAAACTTCACTTATATAATTTTGAAATTCAATCGAATTCAGCAACAAATTATTGAACTAAATTTTAAAAAAAGTCATCCTTTTGATAGAGTGAATTCTATTTTTTTTAATCTACATAGAGAATATTTTTTAACTTTAAAAACCCCTCAATTGACGAATCAGAAAGAATTTTAGATATTTGTATTTCAAGCTAAAAGATCATTTTAACCATAAGTTAATTTAATATTTTATTGGAGCCAGCCTAAATTAAAGATTTAGTAAAACCCTCAAACTTGTTAACACCTACTCATAATTTCAATTTAGGATGGTGTTCAGACAACAAACAAATCACATTAGATTAAATAAAATACTGATCTAATGGTAGATTTTTTTTCCCCTTTAGTAGGCTACAGCAATGAATAATTTCAATAAGTTTACCTTAACTACTGCATTCGTTTTATCTGCATTAATTCCAGGTAAAGCTTTCGCAGCAAGCCTGATTTCGGATGAGGTGGTAGGAAGTTCTACCCCTGAAGTGACATTTGGGACTTCTTTGCAAAACGGAGATTTCACCCTTCTACCAAACAATTCTAAAATATTAGGGGATGGAAAGGATGAAATTACGGAGTGGAATTTTAATTTTGGCGTTGATTCTATTAAAAGTACAATAACTAAAGCCTTAGTCAATCTGGACGTAACACCGTTTATTTACTCTAAAAATGATGATTTCTGGATTACAGGAATTGGTTCTGTAAAGGCTAATAAATTTTTAGATTTTAATTCAGTTGAGTACGGCAAACAGCAATCCGTTGAAATCAATTTGTTTGATTTTTTCAGTGCTGACAAGATTGCAACAACTTTTAACAATGGTCAGGGAAACTTAGAAGCTGGCTATAGCGATGATGCGATTGTCTCTTTCGCAAAAATGACTTTAGAATTTCAACCTGCTTCTGTACCTGAACCCACGACAACATTAGGTTTATTGGCTTTAGTTGGACTAGGAAGCCCCCTTTTAAAGAAACGTAAATCCTAGTTTCATGGGTATTAACCTCCAGTATAATTTCATTTTTTATTCAGGATAGTGTAGTCTTACAAACTTAGGAATATAAAAAATTAGGTGTGTTAGGCGAGGAAGCTTTGTTAGGGAATTTCTAGCAAGCAGAACTACCTAATGCACCTGATTCGTTAAAATATTATTCAAGTTAAAATTCATAGGGTCTTAATCCTATTGAGCAACTTTAATCGGCCCTTCAATACTCCCACTAAAAAATTGTTGTACAATTGCACTATCCGTTGTGTAGGCTTCTTGAATTGTGCCTTGCCATTGAACCAATCCTTGATACAAAAACACAATTCGATCAGCCGTGCGTCGAATGGTACTATCTTGATGGGTTACAATTCCATAGGTACTACATCCTTTTCCACTATGTTGTAAATCTCGAATTAAATCTTCAATAACGGTTGATGCAATGGGATCTAAACCTGCGGTGGGTTCGTCATATAAAATAACTTCTGGAGTCTCCCTGGGATTTTCGGGATTGGGCATAATGGCACGGGCAAAACTAACTCGTTTTCGCATTCCTCCAGACAGTTCTGCGGGATAGCGATCGCCAATATTGGGTAATCCTACCATTTCTAACTTTTCATTCACTAATTCTTTAATTTTTCCAGGAGGTAATTTTGTATGTTGATAGAGTAAAAAACCAATATTTTCCGTAACGGTTAAAGAATCAAATAAAGCCGCCTGTTGAAATACCATTGCAATTCCAATCGGATCAGTAATATCATCGACCCATCCTTCTCGTTTTTTTCCTAATACATAAACTTCCCCTTGATCAGGAGGTAAAAGTCCAGCAATTATTCGCAAAATCGTTGATTTTCCTGTTCCTGAAGGGCCAATAATTCCTAACGCTTCTCCCCGATAAATCGTTAAATCAACCTGCTCTAAAATTACTTGAGAACCAAAAGCCTTACTGACTCCTTTTAACTCAATTAAAGGTTCTAAGGATTCTGATCGTTTAGATAAGACCAAGTTATCTTTCAAATCCCTGGGTTCAACTTCAATTCGATGACTTTTTCCGGTTGTACTGTCTTTCATGATTTCGCTAAACCCTTCTCATCATTGTACCTTTCACCCTATGCCCTTATTCTGAGCCTGAAGGGATAACCCTCATCCCCTTGATTTTTCCTTGGGGGAATCCTCAGAATAAGATAGAAAAATAGCCTTGTTAAGTTCAACTCTAGTCGTTATTTTACGGCCAGCCTCCCATACTGTATTGTAAATTGGTCGTCAAACCCTGCATATCCATCTGAGATCTATACCTATGCCAACTGGTTCATTCAAACACACCCTTCGCAGGATGATGAAATTCAGACTCTATCTGGGTTTTTCCAACTCTCGTTCTCCTCGGATGATTAACCAATGGTTTAAATGGTTAGCCCCCGGACTATTTGTAAAACGCTGGATGGCAATTAGTGCCACCGGGGTGTTAGTAACCAGTTTGGGGTTAGCGATTTGGACGGGAATGACCCCAATTTATTACATCCTACAATTGCTGAAAAATTTCTTAGGATGGATTACCACTGTTATTCCCAATTATATTTCAGGGCCATTGATGATTGCTTTGGGAATTCTTTTGATTCTGTGGAGTCAAACCCGGAGTTTAAATTCAATTAGTGAAGCGTTTCATCCGGCCGGAGATGAACAATTAATTGATCGATTATTAAGTCATCGTCGTTTATTACGGGGGCCGAAAATTGTAGCTATTGGAGGCGGAACTGGGTTATCGACTTTATTGCGAGGATTGAAAGAATATAGTGCTAATATTACCGCTATTGTTACGGTTGCTGATGATGGGGGTTCTTCAGGTCGATTACGTCGAGAAATGGGGGTTTTACCACCGGGAGATATTCGCAATTGTTTAGCAGCTTTAGCGGATGAAGAACGATTATTAACGGAATTATTTCAATATCGATTTACGGCTGGAGATGGATTAACCGGACATAGTTTTGGGAATTTATTCTTAACGGCAATGTCAGAAATTGAAGGAGATTTAGAACAAGCAATTGCCGCCAGTTCTAAAGTTTTAGCCATTCGAGGTCAAGTTTTACCCGCCACTTTAACTGATGTTCATTTATGGGCAAAATTAGCCGATGGTCGGCGCATTCATGGGGAATCTAGTATTACCGAAGCGAAGGGAAAAATTGTTACCATTGGTTGTATTCCCCCGAATCCTCCTGCCTTACCCAAAGCCGTACAAGCGATTTTAGAGGCAGATTTTATTATTATCGGCCCAGGGAGTTTATATACCAGTGTGATTCCTAATTTATTAGTACCCGAAATTGCCGAAGCAGTAGCTTCTCGAAATGTTCCCCGGATTTATGTTTGTAATATTATGACTCAGCCGGGAGAAACGGACGGTTACAGTGTTTCGGATCATATTAAAGCCATTGATAAAGCTTGCGGTTATCAACTCTTTGATGCGGTGTTACTTCAAGGGACAGTTCCCCCAGCCCAAGCGTTAATTCGTTATGCTCAAGAAAATTCTCATCCGGTTGTATTAGATCGAGATCTTGTTAAACAATTAGGCCGAAGAATTGTGATGAGTAATATTATGGATGTTAACGAAAAGACTGGATATTTACGTCATAATCCCTATCGTTTAGCTCAAGTCTTATTACGCTGGTATAACAAAAACTAACCCGTAGTAAGCCCTTCAGGGCTTAGAGAGTCCTAAAGGACTCACTACAACGTAGTAAGCCCTTCAGGGCTTAATCCCTCTAAAATATTAACATAAAATATGACTCAATTTTATCTACCCAACGCTGAAGCTACCCGTGAACTCGGAAAAAATTTAGGGCGATCGCTCCCGGCAAATAGTGTACTCTTATTACAAGGAAATTTAGGAGCCGGAAAAACTACTTTTGTTCAAGGTTTAGCCGCAGGTTTAGATATTTCTGAATCCATTGAAAGCCCGACATTTACCTTGATTAATGAATATACAACTGGGCGAATTCCTCTCTACCATTTGGACTTATATAGATTAGACCCCTCAGAAATTGAAGACTTGAATTTAGAGCAATATTGGGAAGGAATTGAAGTAGAACCGGGAATTGTTGCCATTGAATGGGCCGATCGTTTACCTTATAAACCCGAAAGTTATCTACAAATTGAATTAACCTATACAGAAACAGGGGATCGGATTGCGACTTTATTGAATGTTGGTCAGGATAATGTTAACTGGGGTTCTAAGTTGGGGACTAATTAATAAAATGCGATCGCAAAACAACTTTACAAAATTAACTTCTTATAAGATAATTTAAACAGATTGAATTCCAGTCTAACCGATTGCACAAATAACCCCATGATTCACCCAGTAAAACCCTTAGTATTTATCGCAGCTTTTCTGTGTTTGAGTGCTGTTAGCATTCCTCTAACTGTTCAAGCTCAAACTAAAAGCAAAATTACTCTCAGCATTGACGGATTAAAAAATAAAAATGGACAAGTTTGTGTGAGTTTATTTGCAAGTAATAAAGGCTTTCCCAGTAATGGAGACGATGCGATTCAAAGTCGTTGTACCAGTATTACACAAGTTCCTGTGGTCATGACCTTTGATAATTTACAACCGGGTAGTTATGCCATTGCGGTTCTTCATGATGCGAATAACGACAAAACAGCTAACCGTAATGGGTTAGGAATTCCCACCGAAGGATTTGGTTTCTCTAAAAATCCCGCTATTCTCACAGGGCCACCAAAATTTAATGATGCGGCTGTTGTTGTGGCAGGAGATAATACTAATATTAATATTAAATTGCAGTATTTATTTGGAGGTTAAGGATGAATTTAGGTTATATCCCGATTAATATGATATGATTAGAATCAGGTTAACCTTGAAACTCTTTAGGTATGTATATTGAGGAACTTCATCTCCAAAATTTTAGAGGATTTAAAGAATTAAAGCTTCAGTTTCCCCGTAACTTAGCTGTTATTATTGGTGTGAATGGTTCGGGGAAATCTTCTATTTTAGATGCGATCGCTATTTTTTTATCAATTTTATCAATTTATATCAATCAACCACAGTTAAAAAGACGACGAAAAAACTCAACATTAAGTGATCAAACAGGGTTGACAGAAGATGATATTTATATCAATGCTCAAGAATCTGAAAATTTAATTCAGGTTATTATTGAACCTCATCAAAAAATTTCATGGTCAATTAGAAAAAGTAAAGATAATTCAACCATTAAACAAGTTGAAGCAGAAGAATTATTAAGTCATATAAAAAATACTTTAGAAGCTTTAGAGCAAAATCCATCCTTAAGTCTCCCAGCATTGGTCTATTATAAAACTAATCGAATGGTTGTAACACCTTCATCTGCGCTAAGATGGGATTTACTAACAACAGCTATTAGACAAGGAAACCAAATCAATGCTTATGAAGGAGCTTTTTCAAACCAAGTGAATGATTTTAAAGATTTCTTTGGATGGTTTAAAGCGGAAGAAGATTATGAAAATGAAATTCGTTTAAGAGAAAATACAAATTATAGAAATAAAAATTTAGAAATTGTGAGAATTGCCATTACAAAATTCTTGAATAACTTTCCTAAAACCCATTTTGATAATCTTCATGTTGTCCGGGTAAGTACAGATCAAAAATTGAGAAAGCTCCGAGTTAATCCAACTTTTACTATAGAAAAAAATGGTCAACCTTTTAAACTAGAGAAACTATCAGATGGCGAAAAAATGCTGTTAATGGTTGTAACAGATTTAGCCAGACGATTAGCAATTCTTAACCCATCGGTGGAAGAACCTGCAAAAGTATTAGAAGGAAAAGGGATTGTTTTAATTGATGAAGTTGACTTACATCTACATCCCCAATGGCAAAGAATTGTTGTTCCAGCATTAACTAATACCTTCCCTAATTGCCAATTTATCGTTACTACACACTCACCGCAAGTATTAAGCCAAGTTCATAAAGAAAATGTGTTCATCTTAGAAAATTATGAACTTATTGAAGAGACTCCTTATACTTTTGGAAAAGATAGTAATTCAATCCTTTATGAACTGATGGGAGTTACAGAACGTCCGCTTGAAGTTCAACAACAGTTAGATGAATGCTTCCAACTGATTGATAATAACAAAATTAAAGAAGCAAAGATAAAGTTACAAAACTTAACAAGTTTATTGGGAGAAGACGATCCAGAATTGGTTAGAGCTTACACCCTAATTAATTTTTTTAACCGAAAAGAATGAAGCGAATTATTAAAAGAACAGAACCCTCTTGTTTGTTGAAATATCGGCAAACTGCAAATGCAACCTATGAGGATTATCGACCAAAAGACGCCCTCAAAAAAGCATTACTGAAAGAACAAGGTTATATTTGCTGTTATTGTATGAAACGGATTTACGAAGAGAACATGGAAATTGAACACTTCCAACCCCAATCCATTGATAAACATCCAGAATTACAGTTAGATTATCGCAATTTGTTAGGTTCTTGTCAAGGAAATCGAGGAAAACCTCAACAGATTCAACATTGTAATGCTCGGAAAGGGGATAAAGAAATAACATTAAATCCTGCTGACCCTCAAAGGAATTGCGAGGATTCTATTAAGTATGGAAGTGATGGAAAAATTTATTCAGATGATACAACAATTAATCATGAGTTGGATAATATTCTAAATCTTAATAATCAAACATTAAAAACTAACCGAAAAAAAGTTCTTGAAACAATTATTGATGAGTTAAATAAAAGATTTCCAGGAAAAATATGGTCTAAAGAATTCTTGCGAAAAAAACTTAATGAATGGCAAAATAAAAATAAAAAAGGGCAATATAATGAGTATTGCCAGTTTGTTATTTACTATTTAAGTAAGCGGTTATAAGATATTCATCAGTACATCCTAAGACGCATCAAACCTTAAGGCTTTCCCACAAACATTAGAACAAATTCGTCCTGACTCATAAACCACTTTTCCCCCAACAAGGGTATATTCTGGCCATCCGGTTAACTCCCACCCTTCAAAGGGACTCCAACCACATTTTGTTAACAATTCTTCCCGCAAAACTGGACGATAATTCTCTAAATCTACTAACACTAAATCCGCATCATAACCCACTTCTATTTTCCCTTTATTCGGTATTTTATACGCTTTTGCTACAGCCGTAGACATCCAATTAGAGACTTGTTGAACCGTGCATTTTCCCGCCATTGCTTGTGTTAACATTAAGGGTAAAGAAGTCTCAACTCCGGGCATTCCCGATGGCGTATTCGGATAACCTTTAGCCTTTTCTTCTAACGTATGGGGGGCGTGATCTGTGGCGATAAAATCAATTACACCATCTAATAATGCTTGCCATAATATTTCATTGTCTTGCGGCGATCGCAATGGCGGATTCATTTGGGCTAAAGTTCCTATTTGATCATAAGCATTAATATTTAATAATAAATGCTGAGGGGTGACTTCTGCCGTTACCCATTCCGGTTTATCTTGACGTAATAACTCCGCTTCGTCTCCTGTTGATAAATGCAGAATATGTAATCGCCGTTGATATTTTTTAGACAATTTTAAGGCGAGTTGAGTCGCTTGTAAGGCAGCTAAATTATCTTGAATGGTAGAATGAATGGCTGGATCAGTTATTCCGGCAAATTCTTGACGACGTTGATTAATTCGAGCTTGATCTTCTGCATGAACCGCAATTAAGCGATCGCCTTTTGCAAAAATACCGTCTAATATTTCTTCTTGAGAAACCAATAAATCTCCGTGCATCGACCCCATAAATATTTTAATCCCTGGAGTCGGATTAGCTTCTAATAAATCCGGTAAATTTTCGGCTGTCGCCCCAATAAAAAAGCCATAATTAACAATACATTTTTCAGAAGCCCGTCTTAATTTATCATCTAAATTGGCTTGCGTTGTTGTTAAGGGGCGGGTATTGGGCATTTCTAAAAAAGAAGTTACGCCTCCTTTTGCACAAGCACAACTCGCCGTAAATAAATCTTCCTTATATTCTAAACCGGGTTCGCGGAAATGCACCTGCGGATCAATTACACCCGGTAATAAAGTTAACCCTTCTGCATCAATAATTTCCCAATCATCGACCCCGAAAGTATGATGATCAATGTCAGGAGCAACCTCAACAATTTTATCATCCAGAATGACGACATCTCCGAGCAGAAAATCACCATTCGGTAACAAAATCTGAGCTTGATGAATGAAGACACCACAAGAATTAGACATAATTGGCTTTATCCCATCTACTATTAAACGATTTAACCTCAAATTTGTCTTTTGATCATCAGGAACTTTCATTCCCCAATTTCAGACAAATTTGATATGATGAATGTAGTTTCTTGTCCAGTGATCCGTTGCGTATGAGTAGCCCGCCCAATCAAGAGCCAAATCCCGTTAAACCTTCCCCTCAACAGCAAGAGAACCCTTGGGTAGAAATCCTCAAAACCATTACTTTGAGCATCTTTTTGGCGTTAGGCATTCGCACCTTTGTTGCTGAAGCTCGCTACATTCCCTCTGGGTCAATGTTACCAACTTTGGAAATTAATGATCGATTGATTATTGATAAAGTTGGCTATAAGTTGGGAGAACCCCATCGGGGTGATGTGGTGGTGTTTAGCCCCACAGAGGAACTCAAAAAACAATATAAAGATGCGTTTATCAAAAGAATTATCGGTTTACCCGGGGAAACGGTGGAGGTAAAAAATGGGTTAGTGTTTATTAATGGTGAACCTCTCCCGGAAAAATATATTGCGGAAAAACCTCAATATAATTGGGGGCCAGGAACAGTCCCAGATGGCCAGTATTTAGTGCTCGGTGATAACCGTAATAATAGTTACGATAGCCATTATTGGGGTTTTGTCCCCCGTGAAAATATTATCGGTCGAGCTACGGTTCGTTTTTGGCCTCCTGACCGCATGGGTGGACTGGGTGATCCTGATTATCCCCCCGATGAACAAAAATAATAAAATAATAAAATCAAGACGGTTTCTAGGTTAAATTATAAACCCTGAGTCTTACATTTAGCCTAGAAATTTCTGTTTTTATCCTAAGTTTGGGGCGACCAAGTTTGTACAACTCGACCTGTAATTTTTTGTCCCAACCAAGGGGTATTAATAGAGCGAGATTTCAGGGTATTTGCATTCACTATCGAAGGCTGTTGAGGGTCAAATAATATCATTTCTGCGGGTTGGTCGGGTTGAATAGAAGGGGGTGTTTGTTGTAAACAAAGAGCAGGTTGACTGCTTAAGACTCGCCATAAATCTAAGGCTGACCATTGCCCAGATTCTACAAAGGTTTTCCATAATAAGGGTAATGCTAATTCTAAGCCAATGGCACCCGGAGGAGCGTCGGAAAAAGCGACGGTTTTTTCTTCATAAGAATAGGGAGTATGATCAATAGCGATCGCATCAATAACTCCCGTTTCAATTCCTTGAATTAAAGCCTTTTGATCCGAGGGATTTCCTAAAGGCGGATCTAATCTTAAGTTAGGATCATAGGGGAGAGGAATAGAATTAACAACAGTTAGATTTTCTAAGGTTTCAGCATCTTCTAACGGTTGATTCCAAATGCGATTAATGGATGTTGTATTTAATAATAAGTGCATCCAGGTGGTACTGGCTGTAATCGGTAAATTCCGGGCTTTAGCTTGAGCAATTAATTCCACACTTCGCGCCGTAGAAACCCGCATAATATGAACGGGGGTTTTTGTGACTTCAACTAATTCTAATATAGCGGCTAAGGCTGCGGTTTCAGCATAGTCTGGTATTCCGGGTAAACCGGATAAGATAGAATCATGACCTTCTCGCATGACTCCATTAACCACTAATGTGCGATCGCAAGGATAGAAGGCTAAGGGTTTATTTAAAGGTTTTAAATATTCTAATATTCTTCGTAATAAGGCTAAATTTTGTAACGGTTGACCATCGGCAAAACCGACAACACCTGCATTAGCTAATTCGCTAAATTCTGTCATGTTTTGACTCGCAACATCTTGGGTGAATGCACCCCAAAAATGTAAGTTTGGAACCGAAAATCCAGAATTTATAGAAACTTTCTGAGATTGTTCTTTTAATAAGGTTACTGTTGCTGGATTATCAATAGCGGGAATCGTATTAGGTAAAATCGCTAACCGAGTAAATCCTCCGGCTGCGGCAGCATTTAATAAGGTATTTAAAGTTTCCCGTTCTTCAAATCCGGGTTCTCCACTATGACTATATAAATCAACTAATCCAGTACCTAAAATCAACCTTTCGCTATTAATAATTTGGGTATTTTCCGGGTAATCATTAATATAAGATTCAATGGTCTTAATATAACCATCCATCACTAAAACATCAGCAATTTGATCTCGTTTAGAAACCGGATCAATCACACGAACTTGCTTTAACAGTTGACAATTCATATTCAGAATAAAACAGTTAAACTGATAACTGATAACTGATAACTGATAACTGATAACTGATAACTATAACGCTCCAGCCGCCGTTTTATCGAGAATACTACCCGATAAATGGGTCGTAATATTAGCAGCTTGTAATACAGGTAAACCCTCAATTCCGTGAGGATAATCAATCACTGTCACCGCACCATTCCCTTGTTTAAAATTCCAAAAATGCTCCGGTGGTAAATTAAATAACTGACACAAAAGGGCTTTATTAATGGCATCATGGGCAACCACTAAAATTGTTACAGGTTGATAATTATAGGTTTCAACAATTTTCTTCCAAGCGATTAAAGACCGTTGCCAAACCTGTTGTAAATTCTCCCCTTCCGGCATTTGAACCGTTTGGGGTGCTATTTTCCATTCCTGTAATAATCCAGGGTAAAGCTGTTCGATTTCCGTCTCGAATTTACCTTCCCATAACCCGTGACTAATTTCACAAAATTCCGATTCTAATTGTAATTCAATTCCTGGATGTTCTTGCAAAATAATCTCGGCGGTTTCCTTCGGACGTGCCATCGGACTTGTGACCGCAAAATCAATTTTAATGTCTTTTAAAAATTCTGCGGCTTTGCGACCTTGTTCTCGACCATTATCATTTAATGGCACATCAATTTGCCCTTGAAATTGCCCCATGCGGTTCCATTCTGTTTCCCCATGACGCACTAATAATAATCGTGGCCCTTGATGTCCCGGACGCACCGAAGGCAATTTATGACCGACGTGAGTAGTTAGGTTCATCGACTCTAATTGAACATCCGCAGGTTTCGGTAATTCTCCGGGGATAATATTAGTAAAATTCAAAATACTAATGCCACAATTAGATTGTTGTAAAGCTTGGTAAAATTGGGGTTGAATTCCCAAAGCCGTCGCAATTAAACAGCGATTAATTCCATTATGAGCTACTAATAAAACCGTTTGATTTTGATGACGGCTTAAAATTTCGCGCCAAAATTGTTTGGCTTGTTCAAATAATGCCAATACCGGGAAATGTTGTTTTTCCCCGTCCGGCGTCGGAACCTGCATCGAAAACTCATGGGGACATTCTTGCCAAGCTTGATATTCATCAGGAAACTGTTCGAGAACCACTTGACGTTCCATCCCCGCCCACAATGGTAAATCAATTTCCATCAACAAATCATGGGGCTGAAGTTGAGGTGGGTTTGACAGGCGCGTTACAATAATTTCAGCCGTTTGTTTTGCCCGTTGCAGGGGACTGCAATACAAGGCATCGAACGTCAAACCAGTCAAGGCATCACCCACTTTTTGCGCCGCCACAGAACCTTTTTCTGTTAAAACAGAGTCGTCCAAGCGACCTTGAATTCGACGTTGGGCATTATAGGTACTTTGACCATGACGGACAAGAATTACACGGGTCGTCATTTTTTAATTGAGGAGTTGGACTTTTAAACTAGAGTTGAGCCGAATTTAAGCCAGATGTCATTGTACCTTGTTTAGGACAGCATCAGTTAAAATATTGTGTTTCTGGCTCAAACTCGGTAATGTTTTACCCTCACGCTTGGAACTCATGACACTAAAACGCTGGATTTTAGCAATTTTAACAGTAGTAGCGGTTAGCTTTTTGAGTTTATCTTTACTTGATAGTTGGACTCAACCGCAAATTCAAAGCCGTTTGGAATTATATCAAACCAATTTACTACTTCATGCCTCCCAATGGCAAGGCCAGGGAACGCAAGAGGAAAGTTTAATGACATTGAAGGAGAATTTAATTGGCAAAACTCCCGTAGAGGAAGCTTATAAGCAATATCAACAGGTACAAGACTCTGCTGAAAAAAGTTTAGCCAAAGTTCAAGCCAATGAAACTTCAATTGCACCGGATTCTTTAAAACAATTGCAACAACTGAATCAGGATTTACAATTGCAAATTGGCATCTTACAAACTCAGTTAGAACAACCCGATAAAGCCTTAAAAACCTGGAAGGATTTAATCGAACCTCAAGACCGTGAATTTCTTGTTTCTCCGGCTGAAAAAATGACAGCACAAGTGTTAACGGGATTATGGAAAACTCCCGCCCGATTATTACCCGATGCTGAACCGATTTTACAAAAACAGTTAGACGGTTGGTTTCGTTATCAAGCTTTAGTTAAGCTCTATACCTTACAACAGCGTCCAGAAGCATTAGTTGCTTTAGAAACCCAAGAACAACAACGGGCAGAACAAGCGGTTGTTAAGTTAATCATTGTGAGTGCAATTCCAGGAATGGGATTAGTTATTGGGCTTTTATTAGCTATTGTTTTAGGCATTCAAACCCTTCTCAAAGGGAAGTCTTCTATCCTTGCAACAAATATGGATGTTGCTTGGTTAATTCCTTGGAATGGAGAAACAATTTTACAAGTTTTTGTGGTGGGATTTGCTTTACTAGGTCAACTGTTTATTCCCCTAACTTTAAGAGCGATTTTCCAAGAGTTAAATATTCAACCCAGTAGTTTTGAAATTAGGACTCAAGCGGTTTATATTTTAATCACCTATCTATTATTAATGATAGGGGGATTTTCGGTTTTGTATGTTTCAATTAAACCCTATTTTCCTTTGCCCGAAGGCTGGTTTACCCTAAACTTTAAAGGAAATTGGTTTCTCTGGGGTTTAGGGGGGTATTTCGTCGCTTTACCGTTGGTGATTTTAGTTTCTTTAATTAATCAGAAACTTTGGGATGGACAGGGGGGCAGTAATCCGTTATTACCCATTGCCTTAGAAAGTCGGGATAGTGTAGCGTTAACGATCTTTTTTATTACCGCATCTATCGCTGCTCCAATCTTTGAAGAAATTATGTTTCGAGGATTTTTATTACCGTCCTTAACTCGTTATTTACCTCTAGGGAGTGCGATTATTTTAAGTGGGTTTTTATTCGCCGCCGCCCACTTAAATATTTCGGAAGTTTTACCGTTAATGACGTTAGGAATTGTGCTAGGGTTTGTGTATACGCGATCGCGCAATTTATTAGCCTCTATGTTCATGCACGGTCTATGGAATAGTGGCACTTTGTTGAGTTTGTATATTCTCGGAAGTGGGGGAAGTTAGACGAATAATAAGCGAAACAATTCTATTTGTAAAAAGTCAGATTTTATGAGAGGATTAAGGTAGAGATGCAATATTTTGTATCTCTACTTCTGGTTTCTGAACAAGAAGGATCAGGATCTTAACCATGTTAGTTCAAGTCACCCTAGAGAATGTTTTATCGTTCAAGGAAGAAACGACTTTTAGTATGGTCGGTGTTAACAGTGACCTCAATCATGTCCATCATCTTGCTACTGAACAAGCGGGTAAAGGACGGTCATTGTTACCCATTTCTGCCCTCTATGGTGCTAATGCCGCAGGTAAATCTAATCTGATTAAAGCGATTGATTTTGCCAAAGATTTAATTGTAGATGGGACAAGGGGAGTACAAACTATTCCTGTCTCTCCATTTAAGTTGAGTGACTCTAATAAAAAGCCTAGCAAATTTCAATTTATTTTTACCTATCAAGGAAGTCTTTATTCCTATGGATTTAAGTTAAATAAAACTCAGATTTTTGAAGAATGGCTTTATGTGACACCGAAAGATAAAAAACGAGAAGTTCTATTTTTTGAGCGCCTGACCAATGAGAACAAAATAACAGAAGTAGAATATGGGCTGAGTCTTAAAGGGAGAAACTCAAAATATAAACAATTTCTCGATTTTATTGCCCAAGGAACTCGTCCTAATCAATTATTTTTGACGGAAGCTTTAGACCGGAATGTTGAGACGCTAAAACCTGTTATTGATTGGTTTAAAAATGTATTGACAATTATTCCAGCAGAATCTAGTTATCAAGGTTTAGAGTTAGGAATTTTAAGTAGCCAAGAATTTACGGATTTTCTGAGGAATTTTCTCAAATTCGCCGATACAGGAATTGATTCAATCGGAACAGAAGAAGTAGAGTTTAATCTGGATGTGATTTTACCTGATATTCCAGAAAATATGAGGAAAGAAATCCTCCAAGAAATGCTCAAAGCCAGTGAAAACTCTATTTCAATGATTGAAAGTCATTTGGGTAAACGATATCTTTTAATCAAAAGAGAAGAAGGTCAGTTAAGTTTAATTCAACTCCGAACTCAACATCGAGATGATCAAGGTGTTCTAATTGACTTCTCAATGGAAGAAGAATCAGAAGGAACACAGCGTTTAATCAACTTAATTCCCCTCCTATTTATCCTGCAAGAAAATCCTGAAAAAGTGATTTTTTTGGATGAATTAGACCGTAGACTTCATCCTCTGCTCTCGCGTAGATTTGTTGAAATGGCTCTACAATGTAGAAATCCTAATAGTCAGAGTCAACTTATTTTTACAACTCATGATACTAATTTATTAGATTTAGAACTTTTACGAAAAGATGAAATTTGGTTTGTTGAAAAAAATCAACAAGGTGCATCTCATCTTTATTCTTTAGCTGAATTTAAAATTTCACCTGATGTTAAAATTGAAAAAGGTTATTTTAATGGTCGATTTGGCGCAATTCCTTTTTTTGGGGATATTCGGAATTTAGGATGGCTTAAGTGTCAAACCGAGGGATCTGAAAAAACTGCTATCAACCATGGGAAAGATTAATCGAACTAAACTACTAGATCGCAAATATAATAATCGAGATGCAAGGCTTTTTATTATTGCTACGGAAGGGCGGGATACCGAAAAACAATATTTCCAGGGGATGTTTCATGACTCTCGAATCAAAATAGAAGTATTATCAACTGGAGAAGATGATAAAATTTAGGCAGTTATCAAAAAAGTAATCTGAATCTGGATGTTTACAAAAACCATATTCAAGAAGCTGTTCAACGAGCTAAAACCTTACACCCCAGACCCCAACAAAACTGGCCGCCTACACCAGGATCTCACGTTTATCGGGTTGTAGAAATCATTCTCAAAGTTATAACCCCCTAATTTCAACAGAAAATTAAACTATATTAAGAAATGTTAAGCCATTGAGGATCAGGACGGGTGAACACGGGACGACGGGTGATTGTGATTGGGGCGGGAATTGGGGGATTAACCGCCGGGGCATTATTAGCTTATCGAGGATATTCTGTTTTAATCTTAGACCAAGCCATCGTACCCGGAGGGTGTGCTTCCACCTTTCAACGTCGGGGGTTTACCTTTGATGTGGGGGCGACTCAGGTAGCGGGTCTGGAACCGGGTGGCATTCATCACCGCATTTTCACGGAGTTAGGAATAGAATTGCCCGCCGCCACCCCCTGTGATCCCGCTTGTGCCGTATTTTTACCCGGAGAAACCGAACCCATTCAGGTATGGAGAGATCCGCAAAAATGGCAACAGGAACGACAACGGCAATTTCCGGGGAGTGAACCGTTTTGGCAGTTAATGGCGACGTTATTTGAGGCGAGTTGGCGGTTTCAAAGCCGTGACCCTGTGTTACCGCCTCGGAATTTATGGGATTTGGGACAGTTAATTCAGGCGGTGCGTTCCGATACCTTAATTACCTTACCTTTTGCTTTGATGACGGTGGCTGATGCCCTACGGTTATATAATTTACAGGGCAATCTTC
Organism: Planktothrix sp. FACHB-1365; assembly: GCF_014697575.1. Classification (GTDB taxonomy): domain Bacteria; phylum Cyanobacteriota; class Cyanobacteriia; order Cyanobacteriales; family Microcoleaceae; genus Planktothrix. Next base: position 76,190 of record NZ_JACJSC010000006.1, read on the forward strand.
GCCTCAAAACCTTTTTAGATTTACAACTGAAGTTATATTCTCAAGTAGATACGGAAGAAACGGCTTTATTGTACGCAGCAACGGCGTTAGGCGTGTCTCAGGAACCTCAAGGATTATCTCACCTAAAAGAGAGTATGCAGGTGTTAAGCGATCGCTTAGTTGAAGCCTTAGAACGAGATGGCGGTAAACTCTTAATGCGGCATACCGTTGAAGCCATTGAAACAGAAAACGGTCAAGCCGTCGCCGTTAGAATAAGAAATCAAAAAACTGGAGAAGTTTGGCGAGAAAGGGCGGATCAAATTGTTGCTAATGTCACGGTACAGAATTTAATTCAATTGTTAGATGAAAAGCCTAAAAAATCCCGCCCGACTTTATCGATTTCATTTCCTTTATATCAACGAAGAATTAAAAAATTACCGCCTGCATCTGGCGCATTTGTGATTTATTTAGGAGTACAACAACAAGCGATTCCAGCCAATTGTCCTCCCCATTTACAATTTCTCTATGATTATCAAGGCGTTATTGGCGAAAATAATTCTTTATTTGTATCAGTCAGCCACCCCGAAGACGGACGAGCACCTGAAGGACAAGCTACAATTATTGCTTCTAGTTTTACCGATACTCAACAATGGTGGCAGTGTTCAGATTATCAACCATTAAAACAACAGTATACAGACACCGCTATTAACCGTTTAAGGTCTTACTTTGACTTAACCCCAGAAACAATTATTTACCAAGAAGCCGCCACCCCTCGCACCTTTGAACGCTATACTGCTCGTGATCAAGGAGTCGTTGGGGGAGTAGGTCAACGACTCTCCACCTTTGGGCCCTTTGGATTAGCAAATCGTACCCCCATTAAACACCTTTGGTTAGTGGGAGATTCTACCCATCCCGGTGAGGGAACCGCAGGGGTTTCCTATTCCGCTTTAACCGTTGTTCGACAAATTGAAGCTTAGAATTCTGATATAGTAATCCTATTTGAGTTGTGTTCCAAATTCCTGAGAAAAAGGGAACAGGAACTGCGATTGACTGGGAACAGAGATAATACTTCTGCTTATTCTTAATTTTTATTCTGAAGATATCTGTTGAAACAGAATTGACAATTGTGTAATAATGATTAAAAATTTATGGTAGAAGGTGCTTTAAGCATTAAAAATGTATAAATCACGACAAAATCTGATTTCCTGGTTGCTTCTAAGCTTACTCCGATATCATTATTAAGCTCTGTTTATTACCTCCCCCATTATGGAAGAACTCTACTAAATTTCTAGTAAAAATATTCTTATTTTTGATACGGTTTAATTGATCTGTAATACTTTTAGTTGCCAGTATAGCCAAAACTCTGAAAAAAAGCTAGAATACAGATCAGGGAATAGTCATCTACCAGAAGAAGGATTTGGGGTTAAAATAAGCACAGTAGGTTTCAAACCATCAGGATGGCAGACTCACCTAAGACAATTTAATGAATACCCGGAGTTGGGGATTGATTTCAGAATGAAAAAACACAATCAAGTCATTATGGTTGGCCCTTCTCTGTCTGAACAAGGGGGAATGGGAACTGTAGAAAAGCTAATTATGAACACAGGATACACTGGGTTCACCATTAAGCATATTAATACTTGGAATGGGAAATCGAGTTCTTTTAAAAGATTTAATCAAATCAAAGTATTTACCTTGGCTTTTTTGACTTTTTTAGGATATTTATCTCAAAATGAAGTTGATATTGTTCATTTACACATCTCAGAACGGGGCAGTATTGTTCGTAAAGGAATTATTGCTTTAGCTTGTATTATTGCGAAGAAACCTTTTATTCTTCATGCTCATGGTTGTGAATTTCATGAATTTTATCAAGAACTCCCTCCACTGATTCAACGCCTCGTTACTAGACTCTTTAGACGTTCTGCTTGTTTGATTGCTTTATCTGAAAGTTGGAGAAACTATTATATTGAGACTTGCCATCTCACGCCCGAAAAAGTGATTGTTTTGAATAATCCTGTAATCCTAGCGGATGAATGGCAGAAAGAGCCTAACCCTGAGCAACTCAAATTCGTTTTTTTAGGAAAAATTAACAAACGTAAAGGAATTTTTGATTTACTGACAGCCTTTGCTAACCTGAAACCGGATTGCAGAAATAAAGTTGAATTAGTGTTAGCCGGAACCGGAGAGGTTGAAGACGCTCAAAATTTAGCGACCCAATTAGGAATTCAAGAGCAAGTCGTTTTTCCGGGTTGGATTAACCAACAGCAACGAGATAAATTATTAGCTCAAAGCCATGTTATGTTGCTTCCCTCTTATAATGAAGGATTACCCATGGCTATTTTAGAAGCGATGAGTTGGGGACTTCCGGTAATTACCACTCCAGTGGGGGGTATTCCTGAAGTCATTAAGCACGGAGAAACGGGATTATTAGTTAACCCTGGTAATATCCAAGAGTTAACAGATGCAATGCAGTCTGTAATTGAAAATCCATCCTTGAGATTATCTTTAGGTTTGGCTGCCTATGAGCGGGTAAAACCTTTGTCTATTGAGCATTACAGCGATGTCTTATTTAAGCTCTATAGTTTGATTCTCGAACACTACAGAAACCCAAAGCTAGGAAACGTCAGCCTCCAATCTGATGAGCAACCAACACAACCCATCATGTCCGAGAAATTCTATTACAATCTAGGTAAAGCAGAAAAATCAGACAATTTTTAGCTTTAGCTACTAAAATTGTGGTGAACACAAGGTTGTGTGGTATCGAATGGGATGGCATCAAAAGCCCATCCTATAAACAAAATTTGAGGTATCCTCAACCTTGAGCCTAAAGATGTGCCAAAGCACGTCAGTATACAAAACAGGTAAGCTATTCAGCACCTATGGAACCTCAAGATTATCCAGAAGATATTGACTTAATAAAATACTGGCTGATTCTGAAGCGTCATTGGTTGCCAGCAGCCGGGGTTGCCTGTATTGCCATCATGTTTTCCCTTTATTCAGCAATTAATACTGAAAAAACCTTTGCTGCTTTTGGGAAACTGCGGTTAAAGAGACTCAGTACAACATCAGCATTAGTGACCGATGCTGGAGAAAAAATTAGTACCCTCGATACCTTAAATTCAAAAGATACTCCCTTAGATACCGAAGCTGAGGTGATTCGTTCCGCTCCCATTGTTGAGCAAGTGATTAAAGAATTAAACTTAAAAGACAAAGAGGGTGAACCTTTAACCTATGAAAAAGTGAGCTATAAGTTAGGGGTTTCAACGATTCGAGGAACGGATATTTTAGGCATTTCCTATGAAAGTCCCAATCCCAAAGAGGCTGAAGCTATTGTCAATAAGGTGATGGAGCTTTACATCAAAAATAATATTTTAGTCAACCGTTCCGAAGCTGCTGCGGCTCGTACATTTATTAGTGCCCAGCTACCTAAAAAAGAACAAGAACTGCAAGATGCAGAAGCTGGATTAAGAAACTTCAAAGAAAAATACAATATTGTTAATTTAGAAGAAGAAGTCAAATTAGTGGTGAGTACAATTGAACAACTCGATACTCAAATCGAACAGACTCAGGTGAGTTTAGACACCGTAACGGGTCAGATTGAAGAGTTGCAGAAAAAGCTGGGCAGTTCCTCAGAAGATGCTCTGGCTCGCAGTACCCTGAGTTCCTCATCGGGGGTGCAACAGGTTTTAACAAAGTTGCAGGAGGTTGAAGACCAATTAGCACTTTTAAGAACTCGTTTTTTGGATACAAGCCCTGAAATTATCGCCTTAGAAAACGAAAGAGATGCCTTAAAAGCCCTTTTAGATCAGCGAATTCAAACATCATTAGGCGGTCAAAAGCTACCATCAGGAGGGTTACAAAATGGTACTTTAGAGCAAACCTTAACACAACAATTAGTTACCTTTGAATCACAAAAAGAGGGACTTACGCAACAGTTGGCTTCTTTATTAACAGCGCGTCAAAAACAAAAAGAACGAGCCTTACTTTTGCCCCAATTAGAACAAACTCAACGACAACTTACGCGCCAACTGATGGATGCTCAAAATACTTATGAAATTCTAACCAATCGATTGCAACAAGTCAGAATTGCCGAAAATCAAAATGTAGGGAATGCTCAAATTATAAGTCAAGCTATTGTGGGTAAAAACCCTGTTTCTGGGAGCAAAAAAACGGTTGTTATTATGGGTGTCGTCGTTGGCGGAATGCTTTATGTGGTGATATCATTTCTGTTTGAAATACTAGATCCCTCCATTAAAACCCTCAAAGAAATTAGAAATTTGTTTAGTCGCTATACGCTATTAGGGATAATTCCTGCGCCTCAGAAAAAAGTGCGATGGACGGGAATCAAAATTGAACGAATAACTTCCGAGCTTCCGGTTAAAGATGAACCCCATTCCTTGATCAGTGAATCCTATCGAATGTTGCAGGCAAACTTGAATTTTATTAGTCCTGATCGAGAGTTAAAAGTTGTTGCTGTTACCAGTATTGTTGCTAAGGAAGGGAAGTCTAAAGTTTCTGCAAATTTAGCTGTGGCGATCGCTCAACTAGGGAAGCGAGTCTTATTGATTGATGCTGATTTACGTCAGCCTCGACAGCATCATATTTGGGACTTAACCGATGAGTTAAACCCGAAAGGATTAAGTGATGTGATTGTTAGTCAAGCAGAATGGGAATGGGCAGTGCGAACCGTAATGCCTAATTTAGATGTTTTACCCTCCGGTGCGATCCCACCCAATTCTTTAGCCCTTTTGGGTTCCAAGCGAATGAATTTTTTAGTAGAAGAGTTTCGGAAAAACTATGATTTTGTAATTTTTGATACGCCCTCTTTATTGTTGGTTGCTGATGCCTTAACCTTAAGTAAAGTCACCGATGGAATTCTGTTGGTAATTCGACCGGGAAATATTGATACCATCAGTGCCACCGCAGCCCGAGAACAGTTAATCAAATCTAGTCAAACAGTTCTGGGTATTGTGGTCAATGATCTCAACAGCAAAAACGAACCGGATAGTTATTTCCGCCACGCCAAGGTATACTCTAATGAGGGTAAAAAAAGCCAAAAACGTCTAAGCTTAAAAAATAAAAGACTCAAAGCTATGAAGTAAACCATCAATGTTTAATCAAATTACGAAAGCAGTTCAAAATAAAATTAATCCTGATCAGCTTAAAATTCTTACCAATATTGGCTGGCTTCTGGGCGAAAGACTCTTTCGCATGATTATGGGTTTTTTTCTTTTAGCTTGGACAGCACGCTATTTAGGGACAGATCAGTTTGGGGAGTTAAATTATGCCATCGCTTTTGGAGCCCTCTTTCTCCCCCTATTTCAACTGGCTTCTGATCAACTGATATTCCGCGATTTAGTTAGAGCTCCGACCTTAAAAGAACAAATTCTGGGAACAGCTTTTTTTATTAAGTTTGTAATTGGAATTATTGTTTTTATCTTGGCATCAGGATCAATTATTGTTTTACAGCCTGATAATCCCTTGACAATTAAGCTGGTTATTATTGTCTCCATTCCCTCCTTGATCGGAGGAGTGTCGATTATTGAAGCTTGGTTCCAATCTCAGGTAGAATTAAAGTATACAATTTGGTCAAGAAACATTGTTTTTATTCTGGTTACTTTAATCAGAATTATATTGTTAGAAAGTAACGCTCCCTTAATCTCTTTTGCTTGGTTAGTTCTTATTGAAAGTGCTGTCAATGCCATTGGATTTGTAGTTATTTATCGTTTAACAGGACAAGATATTTTAGCTTGGCGGGGCAATTGGAAACGCGCTCAAAAGTTAATGAAAGTCAGTTGGCCCTTAATTTTATCGAGTTTAGCAATTACGATTTATTTACGCATTGATCAAGTGATGTTAGGACAGTTAGCGGATTCTGAGCAGGTGGGACTTTATTCCGCCGCCGTACGCCTTTCCGAAGTCTGGCCCTTTGCTTCCACAGCGATTGTTAAATCCATTGCTCCTTCAATTATTGCCGCTAAAAATGACAGTGAAGAACTGTATTATAAAAAATTGCAACGGCTGGCGACTTCCCAAGCCCTCTTGGTTTATTGTATTGCTATTCCTATGACATTTTTAGCCACTCCGGTTATTATTCTAGTCTTTGGTAAAGAATATGCGGCTGCGGGTGGAGTTTTAGCAATTCATATTTGGTCTTCCATGTTTCTATTTTTAGGCTATGTTAAAGAAATTTGGATTACTACTGAAGAATTAACCGGATTTGCTTTTGTTTTTAGTGTTGTGGGGGCGGTAAGCAATGTGATCTTGAATTTATGGCTAATTCCCCAATATCAAGCAACGGGAGCCGCTATTGCCACCGTAGTTTCCTATGGATGTGCTGATTATCTTGCTTGTTTTCTGTATAAACCAGCCCGGAGGTTTGGATGGATTATGACCCAAGCCATGACCTTAAATTTGATCAAACTGAAGATTCAATAATTCTTGGGGTATCTGCTGAAAATTCATTAATCTAGGAATAGATTAATTTTGGAATTTTTGATATACTTTTGCCTATAGCTATTTTAAAGCATTCGTGAACGCTAGGATGTAATTCTGAGGACAGCGAAAAGTTTTTGCTGCGGTCACTGTGGACAAATTCAATCAGAATGCTATTTCACCATTAACTTTAATCAGTGATTAGGAGGGAAAGCAATGACAAAGCTGATCGAACACTTAAATATGTACCCAAACTATGCCTTGAATACAGAAAAGCATGGCTGGTTTAAGTTGTTAAAATTGAAAATATTCCCCGACAACTTACTGACTCGAATTAGCTTTGAGTTACACATGGCTGTTGTGAGGTTCAAAAGTAAAAATATACCTCAAAAATATATCAATGCTAAAGGATTACAGCTTAACATTGGGTCAGGCCCCTATGGTCGAGAGGGTTGGGTAAATATTGATGCTTATCCAGCACCTAGTGTTAACTGTATTTATGACTGTCGCAAGCATTTACCTTTTCCTAATCAGTCTGTATCTGCCATTTTTTCTGAGCATTTTGTTGAACACATTGATTACACCGAAGAACTTCCTTATTTTCTATCTGAATGTTATCGAGTGTTAGAACCTGGCGGAGTCATTCGGATCATTGTTCCTGATGGCGGGAAATATTTAAAAGCTTACTGCAAAGAAGGATGGGATGAATTAATTGAAATGAGACCTCTAGATGAAAACCATACGGACTACCACTTAAAATGTAAGTACAATACCAAAATGGAGCTAATTAATAATATTTTTCGTCATGGAGAAGAACATAAATATGCCTATGACTATGAAACTCTAAATTTTCTGTTAAAAGGTTATGGCTTTTCTACGGTAAAACAACAAGAATATAACCAATCTTTTCATGATTTTTTGTGTATCGAACGCCAGGAAAGAGCATCAGAAAGCCTTTATGTTGAAGCCATAAAATGAGCCAAAGTTAATACGGTGCATCTTCAATATTTAGTCGAGAATTAAACATCTTTCCCAACAACTGATTTCACGACTTATACCCATTTAATCTAGTTATATCCATAGTGTTGTCACCAAGAGGATAGGGATTGATTGTTGAGAAATTGGTTTTATTAACAAAAACATTAATTTCAGGAGATAGTATTTTGCAAAAACTGCCATTAGTAAGCATTTTGGTTAATAACTATAATTATGGTCATTTTCTGGCTGAAGCCATTAACAGTGCATTAAATCAGACTTACTCGCCCATTGAAGTGATTGTTGTTGATGATGGTTCAACGGATAATTCTCGCTCGATTATCGAAAGTTATGAGCAAAAAATTATTCCAATTTTAAAAGAAAATGGGGGGCAAGCAACCGCTTTTAACGTGGGTTTTGCTGCCAGTCGGGGTGATATTATCTGTTTTTTAGATGCTGACGATTTGTTTGAACCCCACAAGATAGAAAAAATTGTGCAAATCTTTGAACAGCATTCTGAAGTGGGCTGGTGCTTTCATCCTTTAACTTATATCGGAGATCAAATAGATGCTGAAGCTTTAAAAACGAAGACTGGGGCTGAAGGAATTTATGACTTGCGTGAGTCTATAAAACAGGGAAAACTCAATGGCAAACTTCCCTTTGGAACTGCCACTTCTGCCATTTGTTTTAAACGAGAACTTCTGGAAAAAATTCTTCCTATGCCCGTAGCCATTAGAATTACCAGTGATGATTATATTAAATATTTAGCTTTAGGCTTAAAACCGGGGTTTATCCTGCTCCAAAAATTAGCGATTCAAAGAATTCATGGTAATAATGCCTTCACTTTTAAAACCGATACCGATAAAGTGAACTTAAGAATTTCAATTGTCTGTCTCACGGCTTACTGGATCAAAACAAACTTTCCAGAGTTTCAAAAATTTTCTAATAATATGTTGGCTCTGGCTATCATTCTATCTTTGCGCTACAGAAACAAAAATGAAGAAAATAATCAACTTATAAAGGATTATCTCGCGTCCATTCCTATTATTACAAAAATGGAAATCTATCTTAGAGCCACCTATTATCTCCTCAAACTATGAACTCCTACTTAAATTTTTTTGAAAAGCGATTTACTATTTTTGCTCTCCTGTTTCTCACCGGACTGCTTCGGTTTGCCAGTTTTTATACCAGCCCCGATGCCAAATCAGATTTACCACCCACTTATAATCCTTTTGATAAAGTCTCTTCATTATTTCAACAATTTATTTATTTAACCTCGCTGTTTTTACTGGTTTCTCGACCAAAAGGTTCAGTTCGTGCTGCGATTCGAGATCCTTGGGTTTGGATGTTAACTTTCATGTCCATTTTTTCTTTTCTCTGGTCAGATTATCCCGATATTTCCCTACGAAAAGGCATTACAACTGTTCAAACCAGCTATTTTGGTCTCTATATGGCCTCCCGTTTTACCCTCAAACAACAGTTACAAATGTTGTCTTGGGCTTTGGGGATTATTGCCGTTTTTTCGTTTTTCTTTACCCTTGCCTTTTCCGGTATTGCGATCGAATCCGGTGCGAATGCTGGGGCTTGGCGGGGGCCATTTACCCAGAAAAATCTGTTAGCTCGACTGATGGTTTTATCGGCAATTGTTTTCCTTTTATTAGCCCTTGACAATCCTAAATATCCTAAAGTTTCTTGGGGCTTATTTGGTCAATCCATCCTGATGATTCTGTTAACGGGATCGAAAACAGCCCTCTTATTACTCTTAAGTATTTTAATTCTTCTTCCCCTTTATAAACTCTTACGCAAAAAAGATACAATTCTGATCCCCTTGCTTGTGATGGTTGTCTTAATAGGCGGAAGTTCTATTATTTTTATTACTGAGAATTGGTTAGATATTTTAGCTGCTTTAGGTCGAGATGCTACCTTGAGTGGTCGAACAACATTATGGGAAATTGCGATTGAAAAAATCAATGAACGTTATTGGCTAGGCTATGGATATCAAGGATTTTGGTTGGCAGGGGGAGGAGCCGAAGTCATTTGGAAACATGAAGGCTATAAACCTCCCCATGCCCATAATGGGTTTGTGAATATGGCTCTTGATTTTGGCGTCTTGGGTTTAATTCTATTTGTAGTGACACTGCTGGTAACTTATGGTCGTGGGATTATCTGGTTACGCACCGGAAAAACAACGGTTGAACTTTGGCCAATTTTTTATGTTACCTTCTTTTTCATGTATAATCACACGGAGAATACTATCATCGAACATAACTCGCTCTTTTGGGTTTTATTAGTATCTGTTTCCCTATCCATGAAACGAGTTAAACCGATGAAAAATCTACCGATGCCCCCTGATTTACCCCTAGATAAAAAACTTAAGCAAAAACAAAACTCAGAATAATATTTTCTTGATATTGAACCCAGAAAATTAAGATTCACCCTTCAAGAAGATCAATTTGAGCTTTTTTTGCTTTTCAGAGACTAACCTATCAATCTATTCTAAGCCATGACAGATATTGCAATTTTTTTAATGGATTTAGGTGGTGGAGGTGCTGAACGGGTCATGATCAACTTAGCCCAAGGTTTTGTTGAACACCAACTCAGTGTTGATCTAGTTTTAGTTCAACCCCAGGGCCCCTATCTGTCCCAACTTCCTGCCGGAATTAACCTGATTAAATTAAACAGTTCTCGATTAATGTTGAGCCTTCCTAAGTTAGTTCAATATCTCCAACGAAAGCAGCCTAAAATTTTACTGTCAGCGTTAGAAGATACCAATTTTATTGCCCTTTTAGCTCGCAAAATCGCGGGAGTTTCAACAAAAGTCGGGGTAACAGTTCATAATAATCTTTCCCGTGAATCCCAAAATGCAACACAACTGAAACGACGCTTAACTCCTACTTTAGTGCGTTGGTTGTATCCGGCGGCAGATTATATTATTGGAGTCTCAAAAGGGGTGAGTGATAACTTGATTGAATTGGGACTTCCTGCTGAAAAGATACAATCGATTTATAATCCCATTGTGACTTCAGAATTGCTGGTAAAATTGCAAGAATCGGTTGAGCATCCTTGGTTCGCTTCCGGTCAACCTCCGGTAATTTTAGGTGTCGGACGTTTAAATCCTCAAAAAGATTTTGCAACGTTAATTCGAGCTTTTGCTCAAGTGCGAAAACAGCAACAAGCGCGATTGATGATTTTAGGAGAAGGCAGTGAACTGGCTCATTTACAAGGTTTAGTCCAAGACTTGAATTTAACCGAAGACGTTGCTTTTGCTGGGTTTGTTAATAATCCCTATGCTTATATGGCGGCTTCTACGGTGCTGGTGTTGTCCTCCGCCTGGGAAGGGTTTGGTAATGTTTTAGTAGAAGCGATGGTCGCAGGAACTCCGGTGATTTCTACCGATTGTGAAAGTGGCCCGGCTGAGATTTTAGCCCAGGGAAAATATGGCAAGTTAGTTCCCGTTGCCGATAGTCAGGCGATGGCTGAGGCTATTCTTGCCACCCTCACAAAACCTGCAAATCCTGAACCCCTAAAACAACGGGCGATGGAGTTTTCTCTGGAAAATTCTGTTAACCAATACCTGCGGATTTTACAGATGGATTAAAACAGTTAATAATTAACCATCCGTAAAAACTATGATAGGGTATTGTTAATTTCCACTTCTCTAAGTTTAATCTATTGAAATCAATGTCATTCCCCCAGGGAAAGGGAAATCCGATATCATCATCATTCTTCAATCTCAATTATTTTTTTTAATTTAGCAGAAAACTCAAAAAAAGATGAAGGTATTAAAAATTGCGTCCGATCAAAAGTATCTCATTCAGAACGAAAAAGTTCGCCCCCATCCGATGCTTTATCCCCTGTGGCCTAATTTTATAGAAACAGGTTCTTATCCTTGGATGAAAAAGTATGATCACTACCTGGAAATTGGGGAAAACTTATTTGAAATGACCCCCTTGAAAGATGCTGATTTTGCGGTTATGCCTGATGATTGGAGAACAGTCGTCGGGGAAGTTTGGTATGAAAAGTCCAACCCAAAAGCCTATTCCCTTTATAAAGAATTTGCAGCAAAAGCTGAACAAGCAAAGAAACCTTTAATTGTATTTTTTGGAGGCGATCGCTCCGATGAAGCTGTGAAATTACCCAATAACAATATGATTATATTTCGGCATTCTGACTATCGTTCCAGAGCCAAAACCAATAATTTCTCTTGGCCTGTATTTGTTGAAGATTTAGTAGAACATTATTTAGATAATAAGATTGTTATTCGTCAAAAGCAACCTAAGCCTACGATTGGATTTTGTGGATTAATTAAACCCGCAAATTTAAAAAATATCATTAAAAAATATCTATACTATGCCTACATGATTACTCAGCAAGGACGCTGGGGATATCCTCCAATTCAAGGGCATTTTTTAAGGAATAAAATTATCAAAAACTTAAAAAATAGTTCTTTGGTGCAAACTAATTTTGTGATTCGAGAAAACATGGTTTTTTTGGGAGAACAAAATTTAGATCAAATGCAAAAGCTAAGAATCGAATTTATTGATAATATGATTAATAGTGATTATGTCCTTTGCTGTCGCGGAGCAGGGAACTATTCCAATCGTATATTTGAAACCCTTTGTTGTGGTCGAATTCCGATTCTAGTTGACACCGATTGCGTTTTACCTTATGATTTTGCTGTGGACTGGAAACAATATTGCGTGTGGATTAAGGAAAATGAAATTCCCCAGATTGCTGAAAAAGTAGCTGAATTTCACAACAACATATCTACACAAGAGTTTATCATTCTGCAACAAGAATGCCGAAAGTTTTGGAAAGAGTGGCTATCAACGGAAGGCTTCTACTCTAAATTCCATTTACATTTTCAATCTCCAACTTAAATCAAGGGACTGAGGTAAAGCTTATGATAGTATTTATCATTCCTGTCAAGAGCAAAAAAGTTGCTACCTCTTGGCCAGATCTGTGTCAACTATTTGATCGGTCTTTGCGTGCCGTTTGTAACCAAACCTCACCGGATTTTAAAGTGATTGTGGTTTGTAATGAAAAACCCACCACGTCTTTTGAACATCCCAATGTTGAATATTTGTGCGTTGATTTTCCGCCTCCAGGGGAAGGATATGGGGTAAAAGTTGATGATCGAGCTAAAAGAGTTGTGGCAGGACTATTTGCGGTTAAGCACTTGCAGCCCTCCCATGTCATGTCTGTGGATGCGGATGATTGTATTAGTAAACATATTGCTGAATTTGTCAATAAAAATCCTGATAAAAATGGTTGGTATGTGGATCAAGGCTATGAATATGATGAAGGCAGTTCTAAAATAGCAGCTAGAAAAGAAGGATTTTATCGCATTTGTGGGACTTGTAATATTGTCAATTATCGTCTATTTACATTGCCTCCAGAAATGATACAATATGATCAGTTAACCGGGTATGATCGATTTTTAGGGGGACATCCTTTGGCGAAGGGAGATTTAGCAGACAGGGGAACACCCCTGGAAGCCTTGCCTTTTCCTGGAGTTGTGTTTGTCCGAGATCAAGCAGGGGAAAGTGTATCGATGCAGGAATCCTTTTTGGAGAAATGGAAACGCAACCCAAAAGAGACATTAAGAGGTCTGAAAAAAAGACTGCTGGCTCCCTTTAATGAACAGGTTTTAACTGATAATATTCGAGAAGAATTTGGACTTTACCCCTTATTAAAATAAAAATTTCTTAACTAATTTTGAGGATTTTTAACATGGCTAAACTAAACCTAAAATCTCAATTTTATCAAGTTTTTAACTCTTTAAATAGTTTAAAAGGACACGCCTTTATTACAGCTAAATTTTTTTTGAATGAATTAAAAAAATCTCAATTTGTTACGATTAAAGGAATTAAGATTCCAATTATCGAAGATCTACCTGAAAATACTCTAAAAGCCCTTTATGGTGGGTATTATGAAAGGTTTGAACTCAAAGTCATTGGGCAGACATTAGAAGCCAGTGATCGAGTTTTGGAACTGGGAACAGGTTTAGGTTTAATCTCTAGCTTCTGTGCTAAAAAAATAGGCAATGACCGAGTTTTTACTTATGAAGCTAACCCGGGATTAGAACCCATTATCCGTCAAACCTATGCTTTAAATCATGTGTCTCCCCATTTAAAGCTTTGCATATTGGGAAAAGAAATAGGAGAACAAACATTTTATGTTTCCGAAAGCCTGTGGGATTCTTCCCTTCTGGAGTATAGTCCAGATTTACAAGCGGTTCAAGTTCCAGTAAAATGCTTTAACGAAGAGGTCAAAATAGTCGATCCTTCCTTTCTAGTTCTTGATATAGAAGGGGGGGAATATGAATTTTTTCAGTATGCTAACTTACATAATATTCGCAAAATTTCGATGGAGCTACATGAAGACCTTATTGGAGAGGAAAAAGCGGAATTCGTTCGTTCTCACTTAACCCTATCTGGGTTTACTCTTAATCTCGATTTTTCCTATCGAGATCGTGAGCTATTTTGGGAGCGTTAATCCAAAAAAACGAAATGCAAGTCAGGAGATCGCAGATAATGTTAGCTTTTATCATTCCTTTGAAAAGTTCCCAACTTTCCAGTTCTTGGGAACGAGTCTGTCAGTTATTAGAACGAACTTTAAAATCGGTCTGTAATCAAACTTCATCTAATTTTGAAGTGATTATTGTTTGTCATGAAAAACCGGAATTATCTTTTTCTAATCCTAAAGTTCGCTGTTTGAGTGTTGATTTACCCCTTCCGGGAAATGATTTTGTCAGTAAAGAAAAAGACCAAATCTGTAAAATGCTGCTAGGGATGATAGAAGCTGACAGCATGAACCCCTCTCATATTATGTTTGTGGATGCAGATGATTGCGTGAGTAACCGTTTAGTTGAATTTGTGGATCAAAATATTGATCAAAATGGTTGGTTTATTGGTAAGGGGTATGAATACCGAGAAGATATTCAGCAACTCAAATATCGAAGTAAAGGTTTGCATTTGAGAAGTAATACCAGTCATATTATTAGAATGGATTTACTCAAACCCTATCTAACAATTCCCCTGGAGGAAGTGAGACGGGAGAATTTTATACGGGATAATTTTATTTTGTACCATCCAGATACGGCGAATATCTTAAAACGTCGTGGAACGCCCCTGAAAGAATTACCCTTTCCTGGAATGGTTTATATTACCGATAATGGTGAAAATATCTGGTGGAGTCAATCCCAAATTTCCGAGCGAGAAAAAGATTTTTACTTAAAAAATCAGATACAACTTTATCTGAAAAAAGTGTATCAAAAATTGATTACCCGTCCTTTAACTCCAGAAATTCAACAGGAGTTTTACTTATATTAAATTCATCAAGATTGTTTAAGCTCAGAGACCATGTTAGAAGATTATCAAGCCGATATTGATCGATATGTGATCACTCAAGGTGGATCTTGGATCTATCTTTTATTGACGAAACAAGGATTATGGGCTTTAGCGGAATATCGGTTTAGTCATTGGGTGAGAACAGAAGTTCAGATCCCTATGATTAAACAAATTCTCAAAACCTTGGGATTTATTTGGCACAAAATTATTGAGATTATAGCCGGGATTGATATTCCCTCTAAAACCCAAATTGGTAAAGGGTTGTATATTTGTCATTTTGGTGGGATTATTATTAATCAGGATGTGAAAATTGGGGAAAATTGTAATATTAGCCAGGGGGTGACGATTGGAATTGGAGGTCGAGGCGAAAAATCCGGTTGTCCTGTGATTGGTGATCGGGTTTTTATTGGGCCTGGAGCTAAAATTTTTGGTAAAATTAAGATCGGGAATGATGTGGCAATTGGAGCCAATGCCGTCGTCACCAAAGATTTACCCGATAACGCCGTGGCTGTGGGAATTCCCGCTAGAATTGCCAGTTATCAAGGCTCCAAAGAGTTTATCCTCTACAGAGATGGTGTCAGCCCTATTGAGACTCCAGAGATTTAGAAAAATCCGTTGAACTATCAAGATCTTTTCTTGTTCAAACCCTCAATAATTGTTGAGTTAAACTCGCGGGTCAGGACGGGCTAATTTCTTTTTCAAGCTTTGAATCACTGAATTTGCAAGCTCTGTGGGCAATACTCGTTTGATGATCAATTTAATGATTAACTTTTGAATATAACTTTCTCCAAGAATTCCCGGATAGAGTGTGACGGCTTGCCATAATTTTGCCTGGGCATAATCAAGTCCCTTGGCATCCGTATCATAGGCTAAACATAAATCGGCAAGGTATCGGTACATAAAAGCCAAACTGCGATTTTTAAGCCGTTGTAATTCCGGGGGTGCTGCCTGATAGGCTCGCTCTAAAGCGCGTAACCCTTCTTTTTCCATTGCATCTACTTTAGAACTCATTGAACCCGCTACTTTTCGATACAAAATCTGGACTTTAGGAACAACGGCAAACTGAAATTTAGCAGCCACTCGCAAACAAAAATCCCAGTCAGAAAATACCAAATTCGGTTCATATCCCCCGACCACATCAATCACTTCCCGACGAACCAAAACATTAGAACCACTGGCAATAAAGTGACCCAACAATAAATCAGGATAAATATTTCCCTCAACCGTTGATTCAGCACCTTGGACAAAGGAAATAGATTCTCCATCATCCATCATATTCACCGTCCAGCTATAGACGGCACTGGCTTGGGGATTTTTTTCTAAGGCGGCAATTTGTAACTCTAATTTATCTTCTGTCCATAAATCATCATTATCAATAAAGGCGATAAATTCACCTTTTGCCTGTTCAATACCCCGATTTCGGGCGACGGAAACCCCACCATTAGGATAGGCAAAGACCTGTACTCGTGGGTCAGCAATTTGCTTAACAACCTCTATGGTTTTGTCTTTAGAACCATCATCAATGACTAGCACTTCAAAGTCTGGAAGTGTTTGTTTCTGAATCGATTCGATGGTTTCTACAATGGTATTTTCCGCGTTATAAGCCGGAATAATTACAGAAACTTTCGGCATAAATTGACATCCTTAATATCTATAAAAGAGGAGGATAAAATTGATCGTCCCCTCTAACTACTCAAAAATCAGAAGTGGATTTTCAGCGTTGTTTAATAATTTTATAAACCGCTTCAATCACATCCTCAACGTCTTGATCTGTTAATTTAGGAGAAATTGGTAAACTAACCGTTTCCCGTCCCACTTTCATGGCATTGGGATAATCTTCAGGTTTCCAACCAAAGGTACGCTGATAGTAGGGATGTTCAGCAATGCTTAAATAATGTACCCCAACACCAATTTTTTCAGCCGTCATGGCATCCAAAAACTTATCCCGTTTAATCCCTGTTTTTTCCTCATCAATCAGAATTGTATATAAATGATAGGCGTGACGAGTTTCGGGTTCAATATCTGCGGGTAATTGTAAAGGCAAATTCGCAAAAGCCTCATTATATTTTTGCCAGATTTCTTGACGACGTAACCAACTTTCTTCCACGCGCGCTAACTGATGAATTCCGATGGCAGCCTGAATATCTGTCATATTATATTTAAACCCGCACTCCTCAACAAAATAATGCTTAAAACCAGCATCAGAAAATCGTTGCCAAGCATGGCGCGTCATCCCATGTAATCCTAAAACTTCAATCCGTTCAATTCGATCTTTATCAGAAGAAATAACCATTCCTCCTTCACCCGTAATCACATTTTTGGTGACATAAAAACTGAACACCCCAAAATCCCCAAAGGTTCCCGCTTTTTTTCCTTTATATTCAGTTTCAATAGCATGGGCACAGTCTTCAATCACGGCTAAATTATGCCGATGAGCGATGTCCATAATTGCATCCATATTACAGGCTCGACCTGCAAAGTGAACGGGTAAAATGGCTTTAGTATTGGGCGTAATTTTGGACTCAATTGCTTCAGGATCAAGATTAAACGTATCGGGATTAATATCCACGACAACGGGAGTTGCTCCACTATGAATAATGGCATTGACCGTGGCACAAAATGTCATAGATGTGGTAATGACTTCATCCCCTGGTTGTAACTTTAAAGCAACACAGGAGAGATGTAATCCAGCCGTACAAGAATTTAGTGCCACTGCATAGGGAACACCTTTATAAGTGGCAAAATTTTCCTGAAATCGCTTAACTTTTGGCCCAGTTCCTAACCAGCTAGACTTCAAACTATCAACCACTTCATCAATTTCAGTCTGATAGATTTGAGGCGAAGCAAACACTAAAAATGTTTCTCTCATTTGCTTATTAGTCTGGTAATATATCTATAGGTAGTAAAATAGAGTTCTTTTGGGAAAAGAACTGAAGTTACCAATGAACACCCTTAAATTCAGCACCCCTATTCTTGGCAGGGCGGTTTCAAAGTTTGTTCAAAAATGCGTAGGCACCTTGGGGCATCGCCATCGCCAGATCTTAAAAGCCTTTCTCTGTAAAGAAAAGCACGATCAGTTAAGACAAACTTAAATTCATAAAACCCAAGATACTACATTTTCGTCAGCTTGTCAATAACTGGTCAATTCCCCTGGGTAAAATGATCGGCTACAATCCCCGGTGAGAGTTGTGACCGTTTCAAAGGTATATGAAATCCCCAGAAGTATTATCCCAGTTAAGCTGTTCCCAGTTAATCAAGAATTTTCAACACAACTCAAATAGGATTGCTATATGAAAATTGATGTCAAAGTCCTGCAAAAAAGATTAAAAGAAATTATTATAATTAAAAATTGAACTCACTTCCTGATCAACCATTATGAACTGGATTCAAACTCGCTATCAAGTTGCTTTATTTTATTTGTTGTTAATAGGAATAGCAGGAAGTATTATTTATGCAAACCGTGTTTTTGGCGATTCAACAGATCAATTAGCCTGTAATTTACCTGATAATCAACAACAATTTGTTACTTCGACGGGAGAGGTTTACAAATGGAATCTCGTAAAAATCGGAGGCGGAGGATTTGTTACCGGAATGGTGATTCATCCAACAAAACCCGATTTAATTTATGCGAGAACTGATGTTGGGGGTTTATATCGTTGGAATTCGGAAAAACAAACCTGGATACAACTGATCACATCAGATAGCGTTCCTCAAGAAGTTCCGCTCAATATTGAAAGTATCGCTCTCGATCCTCAAAATTCTAATATTATTTATGCAGCCGCAGGTGATTACACTCAATCTAATAATAAATTAAAACCTGGTACTATCTTAAAATCAGAAAATCAAGGACAATCTTGGAAGATTCTCACCCTCTCTTTACCGATGGGAGGAAATGAATTTTGGCGCTGGACAGGAGAACGGTTAGCCGTTGATCCTAAAAATAGCAATATCGTTTATTTCGGTTCCCGTCTAAATGGGCTTTGGTCTAGTCAAAATGGGGGTGAATCTTGGAGTCAAATCAACCCTGATCAAGTTCCGATTGGAGAAAAACACCCTGAAACAAATCAGAAAGCTGGGGTGAGTTTTGTAACTTTTGATCCGACCTCGGAAACCCTAGAAGGAAAGACAAAAATTATTTATGTTGGAGTCTCCAGAAAAGGAATTTATCGCACCCAAGATGGGGGTAAAACTTGGGAATTATTAAAACAGGATGCTGATGCTGAATTAGTTGCTCAACAGGGAGTTGTCAATAGCAAAGGCGAATTAATTGTTAGCTTTTATCAAAGTCAAAAACAGCCCGATGGTAAGGTACGCAAATATACGAATAATACCTGGGAAGATATTACCCCAAAATCAGGACGAAACTACTCGGCGGTTGCTGTTGATCCGCAAAACCCTAATACTATTTTTGTGAGTAGTTATCCCATGACCCCTGACGATATTTATCGTTCAACGGATGGAGGAAAACAGTGGACGACCTTAAAAAATCAGTTAAATAAACTTTCTTGGTGGCCTAATTGGAGTTTTTATAATTTAATCGGTGCGATCGCTATTTCTCCCCAAAATTCTAATCAAGTTTGGTTAACAAATGGGATTGGAATTTGGAAAACAGAAGACGGCTTAAAAGATCAAATAACTTGGTCAGCAACGGTGAATGGAATAGAAGAAACTGTAGCTTTTGATGCGTTAAGTCTTCCAGGGAATAATGGTATAATTACTGCGATCGCTGATTTTGATGGATTTCGTCATGAATCTTTATGTACGATTCCTCAAAAGTCTCATGGGGGAGGAGTATTCAATACCACAACTAAATTAGCCTATAGTTTTAATCATCCTAATTTTGTAGTTTCTGTGGGTGCAAATCATCAAGAACCGGATAAAATTAGAGCCGGATTTTCTCAAGATTACGGAAAAACTTGGCAGCAATTTGAATCCCTTAAAAATAAAACCCATCCCCCTGAATTAGTGTTTGGAAATGTAGCCGTTTCTGCCACAAATCCCGATCATATTGTTTGGCAACCTACCAATGATCAGCCTCCCTACTATACCCAAGATCGAGGAAAAACCTGGAATAAAATTGATTTCTTTGAACAAGAAAACATTGGAGGTGGTGCCCATACCCATCTCTGGAATCGACAACAGGTGTTAGCGGCGGACTCCGTACAGGGGGATACATTCTATATTTATCATCACCGCAAAGGCTATTTTCTTCGCAGTGATAATGGGGGTAAAACTTGGATGATTGTTAATCAAACTTTACCCGGTGGAATCTGGAATGGTGCTAACGTCAAAACCATTCCAGGAATAGCAGGGGAAGTCTGGGTGAGTCTTAAAGACAAAGGATTGTATCGTTCTCGTGACTTTGGACAAGATTTTAGTCGCCTCCCTAATGTTGAAGCTGCTCAAGTTTTAACCTTTGGTAAAGCAGCACCGGGAGTTAATCATCCGACAGTCTTTATTCAGGGACGTGTCAAAGGTGAAATGGGGATTTTTCGTTCTACTGATTTGGGTCAAACTTGGGTAAAAATTGCCGACCATCCTATGAATTCTTTTGCGTCCTCAATGGTCATTGTCGGTGATTTAAACAGTTTTGGGCGAGTGTTTTTGGGAACCGGAGAAAATGGGTTTATCTATGGACAACCTGAGTAAAGGGTTCTTTTTTGACTCTATAGCAATCCGCGCCGAGGTTGTAATTGTTATATGTTTTTTATTCTTGATGTTCTTTTTGGTCTAAATCTGAGTGACGGAGAACGGTAAGAATCAGGGTTATATCTTCATTCGGAAGGGGAATTTTAGAAGACTTTAATAACTCTGGTTTGAAAGAATCAGGAAAAACCAGATAACCCTCGGAATCAAATGTAAAATCTTCTAAGGTTAATCCTAAAACAAGAAGTTTGTTAGAGATTTCTTGATGAATCACGTCCCTAACATTAACTTCTGGTTCTAAACAGTGGGGATGCTGTAATAACCAAAGAGTTGTTTGAGGACAGGTATTAACGACGGCTTGAACAGCCTTGATCAAGACTTCTTTAATATGATTAGGATTAGGAATAAAGCTGAGAAAATTTTTCAGAATAGAAAGGTTATTGACGTTTTTATCTTTCAGTAACGCAATAGCAATATTAATTGTCACTTCAAAATCTTGTGAGTAGCTATACATAGTTTTGATGATTAATTAGGGACTCAAGAATAACGCTAATGATTTACATCTAAGATTTATCCGGGAATTGAAGAAACTTTAATAGAGGCAAAAACTAGCTTTATTTTGTTCTGGTTTATCCGGTAAATAACAATGCAACATTTCTAACAACATTTGCGGCCAGAAGGGTTTGTATAAAATTGCATTGGGTAAGTAATTAGTTGGCCATTTATCAGTGGTTTTGAATTCATACCCCGTGGTTAAAATAAACGGCTTTTTTTCATACTTAAAATCGCTGCGAATTTTTTTGAGCAATTCTAATCCATTGCCATCAGGAAGGGTATAACTACATAAAATGAGATCAGGATCTTCTTCTTTTAGCCGTTCATAACCTTCTTGAACTGTATGAGCTTTTACGGAATAAAAACCCATTTCCATTAGCCATTCCGATAAAATTTCCAGCAGAAATTTATCGTTTTCAAGAGTTAATATTTTATACATAATCTTTTCCTGGCTTAGGAATTACAACTATCTTCTATCTACAAAAAATTTATGAATTTTTTATGAATTTAATAAAAATTTAATATTTACTTTGATAATTGATAACTGTCAACTGTCAACTGTCAACTGATAACTGATAACTGATAACTGATAACTGATTTTACTCTTCCCAATGCAACAGCAAGCGCATCTGTTGAACTAAATCAGGAGCGGTGAAGGGTTTAGTAATGACTCCAGTAATAGGAAGTTCAATCAATTGTTGCTTTTCGTAAATCTGAGCTTTTGCCGTTAATAAAATCACCGGAATCGATGCAATAATTGAAGTTTCCTGTATTTTTTTAAAGGTCGTAATACCATCCATTTCTGGCATCATCACATCTAATAGAATAACATCAGGATGGTCTACTAACGCTCGATCAATGCCTTGCTGACCGGATGTTTCCATCAATACCTCCCATCCAGCAATTGCTTTTAAGGAAATCTGTACAATTTGACCGATCGCCCGATCATCATCAATAATAAGAACTCGCTTCATAATTAATAGGAATTGTAAAATAAAATGTACTGCCGACTTGGAGACGACTTTCCACCCAAATTTGTCCCCCATGCTGTTGAATAATACTCCGACAAATGGCTAATCCTAAACCAGTTCCCCCTTTTTCCCGCGAATCAGAACTGTCAACTTGGTGGAAGCGTTCAAAAATACTCTCCAGGTTTTCTTTCGGAATTCCCCGTCCTTGATCTCGAATTGCAAATAACAAAAATTGAGAGGTTAGGGGAGGATAAATTTTGTTGGAGGTCGAAGCTTGATGTGCATTGATAGTGGGTTGTTCATCATCTGAAGAAGATTGATAAAGATGCACTGAAAGATGAATTACAGAGTGATTAGGGGAGAATTTAATGGCATTACTCAGCAAATTAATCAAAACTTGTAATAATCGATCTGGATCAGCATCAATCTCAAAAGGTTGAATCTGACTTTCAAGGACAACCCCACCTTGATTGGCTAACTCCTGCATTTGAGCAATCGCGGTATTGATTAAAATCGTAACATCACAAGGGCGAATTGCCAGACGAATTTTACCCGATTCCAAACGCTCTAAATCCAAAATATCATTCACCAAACGCACCAACCGATTAACCCCGGTCATGGCAATATCCAGGGTGATTTGTCCTTCAGGAGACTGCGGTGCAATAATATTGCTATGGAGTAAACTCAAACCCGCCTGCATAGATGTTAGTGGCGTGCGTAACTCATGACTGACAATGGAAATAAATTCAGCCTTCATGCGTTCGAGTTGATAACGTTCTGTAATATCCTCTCCAATACTAAGCGTACCAATAGGCTGACCCTCAACATTTTGCAATAAAGTATTATTCCAGGCGACCATGCGTTCCTCTCCCGATTGGGTAAGAATAGAATTTTGATAATAGGGATGGAAATCAGTCGCTATAATGTCTTGGAACATTTTGTTAACCTCTAACCTTTGATAGGGGGGAATAAAGTGATCAAACCACATTTTTCCTAAGACTTCCGCTTCCGAATATCCGGTTAATTTCAGGAAAAAAGGATTGATATATTCAACCTGACCCTCTTCATTTAAAGCCACAACAATTAACTGCACATTATCGAGAAGAGATTGCCAACGGCGGTTGGATTCGCGTAGGGTTGCTTCCGTTTGTTTTTGCTGCGTAATATTACGAATAATAGTAGAAATAAATTGAACTTGATTCGTCCCATATGTATGAGCCAGGATTACTTGAGAAACCGGAATTTCCTCTCCATCCGATTTCAAAATAGCTGTTTCTCCCATCCAAACTCCTTCTCGAATTGCAGTCGGAATGCCCTGATCTCTAAGAATAGAAAAAGCCCAGGGCGGGTGCACATCAGGAATCAAAAGTTGATCAATTGGTGAGTGTTCTGGAAAGCCAAATATTCGACGACCTGACAAGTTAAGGTATTCTACCTCCAGGGTATTAACCGCAGCCGTTCCCACAATATCGGACGTTACTTCTAAAATATCAATTAGTTTTTCTCGCTCGATTTCAATTCGTTTGCGATCGCTAATTTCTATAATAATATTCCCAATTGCCCCTTGATTTTCAGCGTTCCCTGGAATCCGAAAATAGGACACCAACCAATAGCGCATCACATTAGGTTCTTCGGGTAAAGCCATCGCAACTTCTCTATTAGATATAGCCTCCCCCGTTTCCAATACCCGTTGTAATAAAGGTAGAATTGAGGGAGCGAGATGGGGTAAAATTTCAGTGACTGAACGATGAACATGGGCTTCAATAGAATAACCATTCATATCAGCCAAAGCTTGATTCACTCGCACAAAACGCAACCGATGATCTTGAATTCCTAAGCCAATATTAGCAACAGCAGCCGCATCAAAGAAACTTTGTAACAGTTGTTCAGTATTTTTTAACTCCCTCTCCATGACTTCTCTAGTTATCAGTTCCTTTTGCAGACGATTATTCATTTTAGTTAATCTTCTTGTGCGTTGTTTAACCTTTTCTTCTAGTTCCGTATTCAAATTGTGTAGGGCAATTTCTGCCTGTTTACGCTCAGTAATTTCTAAAGTAATTCCTAAAATATGGCTCGGTTGACCGTTCGCATCCATCAGCAGATATCCTTTGCTTAACATCCAATGGAAACCCCCATCCAGCCCATAAATTCGATATTCAACAGTATAAATATCGTGGTTTTCCAAAGTATTTTGGAAGCTGCGTTCAAACTGGGGAAGATCATCAGGATGAAGTAAAGTTTTCCAAGCCTCAAAATCAGAAACTCGACCTCCTAAAGGCAGTCCCCATAACATTAATTGATTGTCATTACAAGTTAATTGATTACCCCGCAAATCCCAATCCCAGCACCCAATCTCGGTTAACTCTAGAGTCATGCGAAGCCGTTCTTCACTGACTTTGAGGTCTTGTTCTAATTGTTTACGTTGCGTAATATCCTCAGAAAAAATAATAATCCCACAAAACTCCCCCCTGCTATTAGACCAAGGGCGAACTTCCCAGCGAACCCACTGTTGAGTTCCATCAAGACGCACCAGCAAATCCTCATCGGATTTTTCTATATTTCCAGCTAGACACCGCCGATGGACTTGTTTCCAACGTTCAGGAATTTCAGGAAAAATCTCATAATGCGATCGCCCTAAAATAGACTCAATCGACCCTAGTTGATAATCCTCTACCCAACGTTGACTAGCCATCACATAACGCAGATTTTCATCCAGCATGGCAATTCCCGCCGGAGCATAACTAACAAACAGGCGCAGGGTTTCTTCCCGTTCCATCAGGTCAATCTCCACCTGTTTACGGGGGGTAATATCCTTGATCACCCCTAACATTCGAGTCGGTTGATCTCGGAGAACATTACCCGCACCCCAAACCCAATGCAAGCTCCCATCAGGCCAAATAACTCGATATTCCACCGAGTACAACTCTTGAGTTTGGATGGACCGTTGTAATCCCGCCTCTACATCCTCGATATCATCAGGATGGACAGACCTTTGCCAAGTCGGATAATCGGAAACAGCAGCCTCAGGATCTAATCCCAATAGGCGGAAGTGATTGTCATTCCACACAACATCCTGAGTTTGCAAATTCCAATCCCAGCAGCCAACCCCCGTTAAATCTAGGGCTAAATTTAACCGTTCTTCATTAATTTGTAACTGGGTTTCTAAATGTTTCCGTTCCGTGAGATCAAGAGCACAACCAGCCACCATCACCACATGACCCTCTTGATCACACAAAGCCTTTCCCTTCGCCAAAATCCAGCGCACCGTACCATCAAGCCAAATAATTCGATACTCCGCGTTATAGGGTTGTTGATGGGCGATCACTTGTCCGATTTTTGCAGTGATCACAGGGCGATCTTCGGGATGGATGCGTTGGATAATCGAGTTAAAAGTCACAGTTCCAGAAGTGAGGGGAAAGCCAAACATCGCCTTAAACCGATCAGACACCGTAGAAACTTGAGCCGCCACATCCAGACACCAGGTTCCTAAATCAGCCGATTCCACCGCCGTTTTTAACCGTTCTTGACTGTGTTGTAACGCGATTTCTGCCTGTTTTCGGTCTAATAATTCCTGTTGTAGTTCTTCGAGTAAGGTTGCTTGCTGAATAGCAACACTCACTTGAGTCCCTAATTCCTGCATCAAGTTAACCTCATTAGCCGTCCAAAATCGAGGAGCCGTACAATGATGGGCAATTAATAACCCCCAAAGATGTTCTCGCAATAACAGGGGAACGATGAGGTTACTGCGGATGTGTAACTGTTCCAGAAACTCTCGATGACAGTCACTGATGTCAGGATCGGTGTAAATATCTTGGATCACCCTGGTTCGTCCCTGTTCGTAGGGTGTGACCCAGGTGTAGGGAAAGTGTTCTTCTGGCATCACCACCCCTAGAAGGGATAAAGTTGGATCACAAACCGACTCCTGTAGGATGATACCCGTGCGATCAGGTTGAAATTGATAGACAATCACGCGATCGCTTTGTAGAATCTGTCTAATTTCCGTAACGGTTCTTTGCAGAATTTCTGCTAAATTCAGGGACTGACGAATCGATAAAGCCGTCTTAGCAATCAACTGTCGGCAGTGTTGTTGCCATTGTTGTTCCCGCAAGAGTTGAGTTTTTTGAACTAAATGAGTCACGGATCGATTTAAACTATCCGCAGTAATCTGGCTTTTATCTAAATAATCTTGAGCACCGTATTTGAAGAGTTCAACGGCAATTTCTGTATTTCCCTGTCCGGTAATAACCAGAGCCGGACATTGATGATTTTCCCAATATTTCCGAAATTGGATTAAAAATTCTAACCCGTCCATATCGGGTAAACTATAATCTAATAGCAGAATATCGGGCTGATTTTGTTGACACCAACTTAAAGCTTCTTCCCCTAAATTAAAGTTAATAAACTGATAAGTATACTCCTGATTTTGTCTGAGGAACCGTTGATAAATATTGCAATCAATTTCACTATCTTCTACACATAGAACTTGCAGGGATTTACCATTTTCCCTAGAACTCAAGTAATTTACCAACAATGAAGGTTTAGACGGGCTCTGTTCTGTTACCTGTGTTAGGGTTGCCACCTGCGCCCGTAGCACCTCTAACTCCGCGATTAATTGTGCTTTCGTCTTCAGGTGATCCATAATCAGTTATCAGTTATCAGTTATCAGTTATCAGTTATCAGTTATCAGTTATCAGTTATCAGTTATCAGTTATCAGTTATCAGTTATCAGTTGACAGTTGACAGTTGACAGTTGACAGTTATCAGTTATCAGTTATCAGTTATCAGTTATCAGTTATCAGTTGATAGTTGATAGTTGATAGTTGACAGTTATCAATTATCAATTATCGGTTGACAGTTTTTATTGATCCTAGTATTTTTAAGGATGGCAAAAAGAATTTTTCCGACTTCATCGGCATCTTGATAGATACTGTTAAAAGCTTGTTCATCTAAATAGCTTGTGTCTTTTAATAAAGAAAGCCAGTATTTAGTTTCCAGACATTCTTTATAAGCAATAGAGATTTTGGCAGAAAAATCTGCTTGAGATATTGCACCATTGGCTTCAGCAATATTCGCTCCAATTGATGTACCACTTCTAATTAACTGCTTAGACAAAACCCACTCCTGCTTATTTTGAGTTAGATATTTATAAGCATTAACAACCCGAATCGCAAATTTATAAGCTTTATCATAAACCAAACTTTTTTGACACAATCCTTCATCACTCATCAATACCTCCTCTTATTAACTAATGATTCATTCCCCAACATCCAATTGATTAAGACTAACCCCCAACTGAGTACAGACGCGACATGGCGCGCCTCAACTGTCAACTGATAACTGATAACCTGTCAACTGATAACTGATAACTGATAACTGATAACCTGTCAACTGATAACTGATAACTGATAACTGATAACTGTCAACTGATAACTGATAACTGATAACTGTCAACTGATTACTATTCGACTTCTGCCTTGGGCTTTAGCTTGGTAAAGGGCTGTATCCGCAGCTTGGTAAAGGGTTTGTATGTCTTTGCCATCATCAGGAAACTGAGCAATTCCGCCACTAAAGGTGACTTGAAAGGGAATTCCATTCTTAGCCCAGAATTGGTGCTGGCTGAAAACCTCAAAAATCTCCTGTAATCGATGAATTCCAGTGGATTTCATTATCCCATATATCCCTATTACAAATTCCTCGCCCCCCCAACGTCCTACCACGTCTTCTTGTCTTAAGGATTGTTGTAAAAGTTTGCCCAAATAACTTAAAACCTGATCTCCGATATCGTGTCCATATTGATCATTGATGCGTTTGAAATGATCTAAGTCCAACATTACTAGACTGAAGGGTTGTTGTTGTCGTTGGGCTAAATGGAGTAAGGAAGTCAGGTCTTGTAACGCTTTTCGCCGGAGACTAACTCCTGTTAACTCATCCAATTCCGTCATTTTCCAGCGTTTTCGCTGTTGAAGTCGAATTTCAATCCGAGTCAGCAATTCTTGGGGGCCAATGGGTTTCGATAAAACATCATCAGCCCCGGCGGTAAAACTGCGTTGAATGGTTTCAGGGTCAGTATAACCGGATAAAACCAAGATGGGTAATCGGTTCCAGCGTGGATCACGGCGAATAATTTCACACAAATCCCAACCCGTGACACTGGGGGAGGGTATGGGATCTGTCAGGTTCAAGGCGCAGATGTTGGATAATTCCAAATCCAGAATTAACAAATCAGGAGCCGTTTGTTCTAAGATTTCCCAAAATTTTTCGGCTTGATTCAGCAAGATGACCTGATAACCTGCGTCTTCTAATACACTTTCTAAAGCTTCTAGTAAAATTAGATTGTCATCAACGACTAAAATCCGAGTCGATAGGGAATTTTTTTGCTCTAAAACTTGGGATACCGCCTGCATGATTTGATTGGGAGTTAAGGGTTTTTGCAAGAAGCAGGGACTTCCCAACCGCGCCGCCTCAATTCGCTTCATCCAGGCGGGTTCTGCCGTTAACATGACCACTGAAATATTGGGATATTGATCTCGTACCGTTGCGAGAAAATCTAATCCCGTTTCTGTAGAATTCGGGAAGTTGAGATCCAAGATCATGCCATCAAATTTATACTGAGTCAACAATTGTTGGGCTTGTCGGAGATCCGTGGCAATATGAGATTCATAGCCCCAATTCACCGCTTCAATAGCAATAATTTGAGCCAAGGGAAAATCATCATCTACAAGTAACAATGTGCTGCGAATCGGGGTTTTAGATTGAGGTTGAGGTTGGGGGTCACTTTTGGGGTGAATCTGTTGATTAGTCTGTTCAATTGTGTTCCGTAATTTGGTTGTTAAGGTTTGGAGTTGGTCGGCTTCTGCTAATCCCAAGGGTTCTCCCGATTTCAAAATCTGCTGAATTTGGCGGGATAAATCCGAGGCTGACATTAATCCAAAACACCCTAATGATCCGATTAACGTATGAATTTCTCGTTCAGCATGGTGTTGTTGTTCGGGGGTTAATCGTCCTTCATATAAGGCTGCGATCGCCTGTTGAACAATGGATAAGCGATCGCAGTAAAGGGGTTGGGACTCCTGCCACACGGGCCACAATTCCGGTAGCATTTCTGAAGTTAGGAAAGACGGATCTAATTGTTGAGAAAATTCCTTCAAAACTTCCGGTTTTTTTTGTGATTTTTGGGCTTTATTTGGGGTTTGATTCTGTTTTTCTAATCTTAATCGATAGCCTAATTTATAAAGGGTTTCTATAATATCTTCAGATCCCTGCTCTTTGAGTTTCTTTCGTAATCCTTTAATATGCGCTCGAACTGTTCCTTCACTGGGAAAATCATCGTAGTTCCACAGACAATCTAATAAGCGACTGACACTAAAAATCTGATGGGGATTTCGCAGAAAAAGCTCTAATAATTCATATTCTTTTGCGGTTAATAAAAGGGGTTGATCTTGATAGGTTACTTGACAACTATTAAGATTCATACACAATTCCCCCCAAGTTAATTGGGGTGAGCGAGTTCCTGGATGTCGTCGCAATAAGGCCCTAATTCGAGCTAAAAATTCTTGTAAATCAAACGGTTTAACAATATAATCATCTGCTCCTGCATCCAAACCCATGACTTTATTGGTGACTGTATCCAAAGCGGTCATCAGCAGTATAGGTGTATCAGAATTCCGGCTTGAGGGGGAGGAGGAATTTACTCGAAGTTGTTGACAAAACTGTAAACCATCTAATCGAGGTAAACCTATATCGAGTAAGATTAAGTCGTAGGTAAAGGTTTCTGCAAAGTTCCATCCGATCAATCCATCTCTGGCTAAATCGACCTGATAATGATGCTGCACTAAGAGAGTTTCTAATAGTTTAGCTAAATTGGGATCATCTTCTACACACAGAATTTTCACATTTTTATTCCTTGTGGATGTTATGCGGGATGATTCAATTTTACGCACTATTGCCTACTTCTTAATCAAGTATTATAAAGGAGGTCGGTCAGCGTAACAAAGATAGAACCAGAGAAGGTTGACTAGGGAGAGAAGTCTCTTTGCGGGATAAAATGCTGAGGGGCGGATTTTTAAGCTCGAATACAGGCATTTCTTCCCAACAATGACGGCAGAACCAATAGACTTGATGGTTGCGGGTATGACGAAGCATTGATTCAGAGCAGCAGGGACAAGTATTCATATTCATAGGAGGGTTAAGGAATTTTATTCAAAGTAAAGTATTATTAAGAGTGAACTGGGACTAAAAAGTTATTCCCGGTATCCAATTCTAATGTAGACTCAACTTGTGAAAATTTTGTGAATATTCTATTTTTATTGAGTGTTTTCTATTTCTGATTGATTATTTCCTATCCCTGTTCTCACTTTCATAAAAACAACCCATTGATAGAGGTTGAGAAAACCCGCTAAAATTAAGATGAATCAAGAAGTAGGAGGACAATGGGATGCGACCGTTGCTGGAGATGCACCGACAACGCCAAATAATGGCTGCATCTCGACCCAAACCCGTTCAGAAGTTATGGCGTCAGTGGAGGAAATACTTTTATCGTCGTTTTATCCACCGTCAAGGTAAACCTGAATATTTAGCTAGAGGTTTAGCTGTTGGGGTGTTTACGGGTTGGTTTCCGTTTTTTGGCTTACAAATCATTTTAGGGGTGGCTTTAGCAACCCTTCTGCGGGGCCATAAATTGTTGGCGGTGGTTGGAACTTGGGTGAGTAACCCCATTACGTCTATTCCGATTTATTGGTTTAATTTTCATATCGGTCAATGGTTATTAGGTTTTCCTACCCTTTCTTTAGAAGAAGAACAATCTTTATCCTTTGATAATCTTCTCAACTTAGGCACAGATTTTATGATGGCTTTATTGGTTGGATCTTTCACGGTTGCCTTAATTTGTGCAATTATTAGTTATTGGGGAAGTTTATATTTTATTCACCGTTTGCATCAAAAACAATTTGATCGACGGTATCGAAAAATGCACTCATCTGATTACAATTGATTCTGGGTTATTAATTTCTGATATAAAGCTAGTAATCTTAACAAAATATCAAAAATACGTTACAATAATAGATTAGAAAGTTATTCTGGGATTGAGAATTAATGAAAACGGCATTAATTACAGGAGCGTCTGTTGGAATTGGGGCGGCGTTTGCAAAGGAACTAGCATCTCGCAAAATGGATGTGGTTTTGGTAGCTCGTTCTCAAGATAAATTAGAAAAACTAGCTGAACAATTTCAGACTCAATATAATATTAAAGCTCATGTTATTCTTCAAGATTTAACGAAACCAGGTGCAGCAAAAGCAGTTTATGATGCTATCTCTCAAGCGGGATTAACCATTGATTTACTGATTAATAATGCTGGATTTGGAGATTATGGCGCGTTTGTTGAGCGACCTTTAGAAAAACAAGTTCAAATGATTCAGTTGAATATTTTAGCTTTAGTTGAACTGACTCATTTATTCTTAACCGATATGAAAAAACGCAGGTCGGGTGCAATTGTTAATGTGGCTTCTATTGCGGGTTATCAACCTTTACCCTATTCTTCCGTTTACTCTGGAACAAAAGCCTTTGTTTTGACGTTTACAGAAGCCTTATGGGCAGAAAATAAAGACTCTGGGGTGAGAATTTTAGTAGTCTGTCCGGGCCCTACAGAATCTAACTTTTTTGTAGAAGCAGAATTTCCCCAAACCTTTGCAGGTGCAGGACAAAATTATGCAACGGCGGAGGAAGTCGTTCAAGAGACGTTACAAGCCTTAGAAAAAGAGTTTTCTACTTTAGTAACGGGAGGATTAAGTAATCAATTTATTGTGAATTTACCTCGATTTTTCCCCAGGGATACGATTGTTAGTATTGTAGAAAAACAGTTTAAACCTAAGAAATAATCTTGTTGTAGGGCTAAAGCCCTCCGATCTTAGGGTTAAAGCCCTACAACGATTGATGCGGATAAGTGCCACCGGGTAAGATTTTAACCAGGGGAGAATTGCGATAAAACACTTTCCAAAAGTCCTACCCTATAGGAAGTAATATGATGACAAACCGATCGCCCTGTTCTTTAATAACAAATGTCAATTAGTTTATCAACCTGAGTGGGAGGCTATTGTTGAATGGATTGCTCATTAAGTTATGCAGATATCCTAAAAAAAGGAGATGGTGTCTTGATTCCTGGCCATAGCCGAAAGTATTTCAGGAAGCCATATCTAAAAGCGTTAAGTTTTTTTTCAGGTTGCATGGGTTTGGATTTGGGACTAGAAAGAGAAGGAATTGAAATACTTCTGGCCTGTGAACTTGATCGAGCAGCCCGAAAAACTATTCAAACAAATCGACCAGATCTAGCCATTATTGGGGATATCAGAGATTATTCAGCGACAGAAATTCGGGAAAAGGCAGGATTGAGTTTAGCCACAGAGATCGATATAATTGTTGGTGGCCCACCATGTCAAGCGTTTAGTAGTGCGGGTAAGCGTCAAGGATTTAACGACGAACGTGGAAATGTTTTCTTAAAGTTTATTGATTTGATTATTGAGCTTCAACCCCGATTTGCAGTAATTGAGAATGTCCGAGGATTACTATCTGCTCCGTTACAGCACAGACCCCATGAAATGAGGGGGAAGAACTTTCCATCTCTATCTCAAGATGAAAAAAGGGGTGGCGCACTCCTGTTTATCATTCAACGACTCAAAGAAGCCGGGTACAGCATTTCCTTCAATTTATATAATGCTGCTAATTTCGGGTCGCCACAACAGCGAGAAAGAGTAATTATTACTTGTAACCGGGATGGAGAAAAACTCCCCTATCTCACACCAACTCACTCAGAAAAAGAGTTATATGGTCTGACACGATGGCGGACATTGCAAGAAGCGCTGGAAGGACTACCTAAAGATGGGCACCACTTTGTTAAGTTTCCTGAAAAACGACTCAAATACTATCGGCTGTTGAAACCTGGACAATATTGGCGGGACTTACCAACAGGACTTCACCAGGAAGCACTTGGGGCTTCTTATCATACAGGTGGCGGGAAAACTGGTTTCTACCGGAGGTTAGCTTGGGATAAGCCTTCTCCGACCCTAGTAACCCATCCAGCTATGCCTGCAACTGACCTCGCCCATCCAGAAGAGGATAGACCCCTTAGTATTGAAGAGTACAAGCGAATACAAGAATTTCCCGATGATTGGATCATCACGGGTACTTTACTCGATCAGTATCGACAAGTCGGAAATGCAGTACCCTGTTCTTTGGGAAGAGCTATCGCCAGAATGTTATTGACTTATTTGAAAGGAGAAACACCAATTGTTTATCCAAACTTTCCCTATTCGCGCTACCACAAGACTGACGATGTGAGTTGGATGGTTGAAACTCTCGGTGATCTTGAAGAAACATTAGGAAAGCAACTTTCTTTGAATCTAATCTGAGTGACTAAGTACCCTGCTCATGGTTTTCTTTATCATCCTTTTTATACAGATCTGAGATGTATTTTTCTAATTTTTCTTCTGACATACAATCATCACTAGATAAACCGATCATTTTATTAAGTTCGTCCCAATTTGTATTTCGCTTATCGGGTGGGTTGACTAAATCATTAAAACCAAGCTGTTGTGCTAAATCAATCCATGTGTCCAACCGTTGATAACTTCCTATTGGTTTAATATGTTTTAAATTTGGATCTTTCTTAAGCTTTTTCTTAAGCTTTTCCAGTGTACCCTTATCCGTTACTTCTATTCCTAATTTTTCGTATATGTTATTTTTTAAACTATCTCGTTTCAGTTCCCATTTAGAATAAGATCTACACCAAAGTTTACTATCAATACGATCCTTATAATCCTTATCTTTAAATATCTCCCTAATTTTTGAGCTAGAGCTATTTTCCGTATTGTCTCCATTTTTGACTTGTAAACAAATCCATTTTTCTTGAGGTGTGGTATCTTCTTGAGGTGGGGTAGGAAATTTTATGAAATCAGTCGCAAGGATGATCTCACTACGACACCAAATCCAGCCATAACTTTCAATTACACCGGCAATATATCTCTCAAGAAGACTTCCAAGAAGATTTTCTGCTGACATTGCGAGAATATGACTATTGATGTGGGTTTCAGCTTTCTCATCAGTACATTCTTCACTCTTTTGAAGTATCAATCGAACCATCTGATCTGGAATGGTTCCGCCAATTTCTAGCTCTTTCCTGATTTTCAAATTAGCTTCTTTTCTACCATTTTTGTATTTTTTTAGAATATCTACAAAGTATTGTTGAATGGTCTTTTCTTGCGTTGTTACGTCGTTTTCATCTTGCTTTTTTTTTCCGGTTGTTAGGAGTTTAGGAAACTGATCTATAAAGAAAAGTAGCTGGCAAACTTTTTCTTTATGTTCAGACTCTAGCATCGCCTCTTTCATAGCCTTCTTAATATCAGGCTCATATTGTTTCTGGAAATTTTCGTAATCCCTAAATATTTCAATTTCTGAATCAGAACTATCTATACTGTTCTCGTGCATACGATTGTTAGTATTGTGAAAAAACAGTTTAAACCTAAGAAATAATTCCGTAGAGACGTGCTATGGCGCGTCTCTACATAAGATTTAAGGATAGAAACACAATTGCGGTAAACCTAATGTTTCTTCCCAACCCATCATAATATTCATACACTGCACCCCTTGTCCGGCTTGACCTTTTATTAAGTTATCAATAGCCGACATCACAATGACTCGTCCCGTGCGTTGATCGACTTCAATTCCTAAATAACAAAGATTTGTTCCGCAAGCCCATTTTGTTTGGGGATAAGTTCCTCCGGGTAAAATTTTGACTAACGGAGAATTGCGATAAAAGGCTTTATAAATGGTAATTAAATCTTCTCGAACTAACCCCGGATCTCGTAAAGTTGCATAAACTGTTGCTAAAATTCCCCGTACCATTGGCATTAAATGGGGAGTAAATTGAACTAAAATATCATGTCCGGCTAACTCACTACAAATTTCTTCAATTTCTGGGGTATGACGATGATGACCCCCCACACTATAAGCGCCAATTGAACTATCAGCTTCGGCTAATAACATATTAACTTTAGCTTGTCTACCACCTCCAGAAGTGCCTGATTTAGCATCAATAATGGCGGTATCAGGAACCACTAATCCCTGTTTTAATAAGGGTGCAATGGCTAATAAACTGGCTGTTACATAACAACCTGCACAACCGACTAATTGAGCGGTAGAAAGGCGATCGCGATACAGTTCAGGTAAGCCATAAACTGCCGTTGCTGCGATCGCTTGATCCTGACGCTCTCCCCCATACCATTTTTTATAAATGTCTAAATTAGAAAATCGATAATCTGCCGATAAATCTAATACTTTGCAGCCTTTTTCAAGCAATTGCGGAGCCATTTGATAAGCTAAACCATTGGGGAGAGATAGAAAGACAATTTGACATTTAGAGGCAATTTTATCAAGATCAATGGGTTCTATCACTAAATCCACACATTCATTCAAATGGGGATAGAGACTGCAAAAGGGTTTTCCAGCACTACTATCACCCCCCAAATAGGCAATCTTGACCAGGGGATGATCCTGCAATAAGCGAACCAGTTGCACCCCACCATAACCTGATGCTCCCACAATCCCCACAGGAATCCGTTCTGTATTACTCATATTACCTAACTCCTAGTAAAATCCTATAATCCGTTAGACAAGCGACTGACAAGCTTTTGCTGCATGATAGCGGATTCTGGAAAAATTTGGAAAAATCTTTTGGAATTTCTCTGGGATATCTCACAGTCGAAAACCCATTTCCGCGAGTCCCATCCGTAAGCGTTCAGCTTCGGGGGAGTTGTTTTGTTCGTGTAATTCAATGGCGGCTTTAAACATCAGAAAACTATCGCTGAGTTGACCAATTTGGAGTAATAAAACTCCTAAATTTTGGAAGGTTTCGGCTGAATTGGGATTGAGTTCAATGGCTTTTTGATAAGCTGTGATCGCTTCTCGATAAGCCCCCATTGCTCTTAAGGTCATGCCTAAGTTATAATGAGCGATCGCTAAAGTCGGATCAATTTCAATAGCAGTTTGATACGCTATTTTAGCAGATTCTAGTTCTTCTTCTTGTTTAAAAATATTCCCTAAATTGTTATAGGCTCCTAGCTTCAATTGAGGTAAAATATTAATCTCAATAGCTTGTTGATAATAATGTTTTGCTTCTGTGAATTGTTGTTGTTTTCCATAAGCAATTCCTAAATGATAATGCAGTTCATATAAAACCCCTTCTTCTATCTCATTTTCTTGAGATAAACCTAACTTTAAGAGTTCAATTCCTCGATTTAAGTCTCCGATTTCGACATATAAAGCTCCTAATTTACTCGCAGCATAGGCATCATGAGGATGTTCTGTTAAATAACGTTCCATTGATGATTTTGCGGCTTGCCATTTGTTACGTTTAGTGATAGTTTCAGCTTGATATCCATCATGTAAAATCGCTACTTTCGGTAAAGTTCCAATTTTCCATTGAGGTTTTTGGCGAATTAATTCGGTAATACTATCATCCACCATTGCATGATAGGGACGAGAAAAACAAATTTGGGGATGATTTCTAAATAATCGAGACACCAAAGAATAGGGAGATTGACTCGCACCGATTTCTTGTCGAATTAAGTTAATCACAATTAAATCACGGTTTTGCATCATTTGATGCATGTATTCTCCCATTCCCGGTGCTAATCTTTCATCTGCATCTAAGACTAAAATCCATTGTCCCGTTGCATAACTTAAAGCTGCATTTCTGGCTTTAGCAAAATCATCACACCAGTCAAAAAAATGAACACTCGCCCCAAATTGTTGAGCAATTTTTGGGGTTCTATCCGTTGACCCCGTATCTACAATAATAATCTCATCAACAATTCCTTTAACGCTGTTTAAACATTTAGCTAAAGTCTCCTCTTCGTTTTTAACAATCATGCAAAGGCTTAATTTCATAACCGGAAATAAAGTTGTTTTTTAGATGCAATCAAGATTAATTTTACCTTATTCAGGTAATACCATCACTTTATCAATAACATGAATAACTCCATTACTCGCCGGAATATCAGAATCAATTACCCTGGCATCTTCGACTTGAATTTGATTATTATTAGTTCCTACCGTAATAGAATCTCCTTCTAAAGTTGTTACTTCTCCTGCTTTTAAATCCGTTGCGGTGACTTTCCCTGGAATAACATGATATTTTAATAAATCAGTGATTTTACTCAAGTCTTTTGATTTCAGGATAGCTTCTAAAATTTCTTGGGGTAATTTAGCAAAGGCTTCATCCGTTGGAGCAAAAATTGTAAAATCTCCCTTTTTTAGAGCATCTAATAATCCGGTTGTTTGTAAAATCGCTGCTAAAATTGTAAAACGCTCATCGGATAAAATCATACTGGCTAAATCTCCACCCACAGCTTTAATCACTTCTTTAGGAATTGGAAGTTGGGCGATATCTTGGCTGTCAACGAGTTTTGAATGAGGAGATATTTGAGCTTCTGCGGCGACAACGGGGGAAATTGTTCCTAACATTAGGAAACTCAAAAGGCTAAGAAGTCCGACCCGTTTACCGGGGTTTTGATATGCTGTTAAGTTGTTCATTTTTACATCCTCTTTAAATTGTTTAAATTAGTTGGGTAGAATTACGGTATCAATGACATGAATTACCCCATTACTAGCTGGAACATCAGCTTTAATCACTGTTGCATTATCAATTTTTACCGATGCACCCACTTGTACGTTAATGGTATCTCCTTCTACGGTTTCGACTTCCCCAGATTTGAGGTCAGTTGACAATACTTTTCC
The DNA here is from genome assembly GCF_014697575.1 of Planktothrix sp. FACHB-1365. Classification (GTDB taxonomy): domain Bacteria; phylum Cyanobacteriota; class Cyanobacteriia; order Cyanobacteriales; family Microcoleaceae; genus Planktothrix. Next base: position 113,887 of record NZ_JACJSC010000006.1, read on the forward strand.
CGGAACAACATGATAGGTCAAAATCTTGACTAATTCTGCTTTATTTTCGGGTTTGAGTAAGTTTTCTAAAGTTCCTGGCGGAAGTTCTGAAAATGCTTTATCCGTTGGTGCAAATATTGTAAATGGCCCTTCTGCTTTCAGGATATCGACTAAATCCGCCGCTTGCAAGGCTTGGGTTAAAATTGTAAACTCACCCGCACTCACCACCGTATCCACAATATCCAGTGATGTTGTAGCGGGAATTTGGGCAATATTAACAAAGTTTGTTAAGGTGTGATTGTACAGTTGCGCTTCAACGGGTACACTTCCGCCGAGTATCACCCCAACAGCGCTAAAAAATACTGTTATTTGTTTCAATTTTTGAGTGTGATTTTGAGGATTCATAAGAATTAAAGGGGGCAATTTATCAGTTATCAGTTATCAGTAGAGACGTGCCATGGCACGTCTGTATCAGTTATCAGTTGGTAGGGGATTCATCAAAATTTTAGTTAATTTTAAACGAATACCTAACTCCTTGGATTATTATCAAAGTTATAACTTAAAACATCAATTCTTGGGCCTTGTTTGGGTAAATTATCGGCGGTTAATGTCAGGGTATCTGTTTTTTGAATTTGTATGGAGTTTCCTGCCATTACGGTTAAAAAATTATCAATGGGTTCAAGATCACAGGTTGTTGCATCCGCCGCTAACGTTCGATAATGGGTGGGAATTACAATTCGCGGATTCAAAAATTCAATGGTTTTTTTGGCTTCTTCTGGGGTATAGGATTTTGCACCTCCGCCAACCGGAATTAACATTAAATCAGGACGACCAATTAAAATGCGTTCTTCCATTCCTAAAGGGGCTGCTAGTCCTCCTAAATGTAAAATTTTAATCCCGGCTTGTTTCCATAACCAAGCGACATTAACGCCAAATCTGCGCCCTTCAAATCGGTCTTTAATCGTGCGAATCCCTTGAATTTGAGTGCCATTAAATTGATAAACACCGGGTTCATATAATAAAGCGGGATTTCCCGTAAATCCTTCTATCACTCCCTCATCTAAGAGACGGCTACTAATTAAGACTAAATCCGTTTGAAATTGTTGCGGACTGCGATAACCACTGGTACACCCAATTGGGCGAAAAGGATTAACTAAAACTCTTAATCCTCCCCCTGTAAATAAAAAAGCCGTATGTCCTAACCATTGGACAGTTAAAGTATTTCCAGAAGCAGATTGGGCTGTAGATTTTTGCCATTGAGACGTTAACCCAGTTGCTAACGTTGTTAATAGCGTGGTGGTTGTTAATTGAATTAATTTTCGCCGTTTCATAATTTTTGGGTTGACGGAAGCAACGGATTAAAGCCGGGATGACAGTTCCGAGTTAACAATTATATCTGCTCTAGGAAATTTCTTAAGAGTTGTTTTCCAGAACGGGTGAGAACGCTTTCCGGGTGAAATTGTACCCCCTGAATATGGGGATAGTCCCGATGGCGAACGCCCATAATTGTCCCATCTTCTACCCATCCGGTAATTTCTAAAACGTCAGGACAGGTTTCTCGTTCAATCACTAAGCTATGATAGCGAGTGGCGGTTAAGGGATTCTCGACATTAGAGAAAACACCGACCCCAGTATGATGAACGGGGGATGTTTTTCCGTGCATCAGTTCCGGTGCAGAAATAATATTCCCCCCGAATACTTGACCAATACTTTGATGACCTAAACATACGCCTAAAATGGGTAAAGTTGGCCCTAATTCTCGAATTAATTCTAGGGAAATTCCAGCATCTTCTGGACGACCTGGCCCTGGAGAAATCACCACAGCATCGGGTTTCATCTGACGAATTTCTTCGATAGAAATTTTGTCATTTCTAAAGACTTGAACTTCAGAAGCAATCGGTAATTCTTGACCTAGCTCTCCTAAATATTGAACAATATTGTAAGTAAAACTATCGTAATTATCAATAACAATAATCAAGGTTTAAACTCCTAATAAGGTAAGGTTAATCCAGGCGATGAAAGGAGGTAATAGTAAGATTACAGCCACAAATAATGCCACAATAGCAGAAATTAAAACGGCCGCCGCAGCGCAATCTTTAGCAATTTTAGCTAACTCATGGTAAGACTGACCCACCGTTAAATCAACAACGGATTCTATGGCTGTATTCAATAATTCCATTGTCATTACCGCCCCAATGGTTAAGCCAATAATTGCGACTTCTACCTTGGGTAAATTTAAAAAAACACCCAAGCCAATGGCTAGGGTTCCAATAATAGTATGAATCCGAAAGTTTCTTTGGGTTCTAAAAGCATAGATGATTCCAGTCCAAGCATATTTAAAGCTAACTAATAAATTAGATGCTATTGTCCAAGATAATTCTCGGTTATATTTTTTTCCCATAGCATCAGACCGGTTGGGCTGTACTGGTGTTGTTCCTTGAGGTAGAGAAATCAACGATGAGGCTGCAAATTCTGAAATAGAGGGTTTGTTTAGGTGCATTAGTGGATAGATCCTTCACTGATTACATTTTTAACCACATTCAGTTTCCATAGGCATACTGCAAGCAATCTACCATAATTTTATAAATCTGTGCTTCATGGCTCTACTAGAATTTACAGTTGTATTCTAGGGACAGGCTAAACCTAGAGTAGTTTTGTGGCTGAGTTAAATCAATCATCCGTAGAATTACATCTGTTTGTTTTTGGGGTTCTGATTTCCTTAAGTCAAACGTAAATACCCTGTGATAGATTGCTATTGGTCTTGGGAAACAGGACTGCTGCTGATGAAGGGGATATGAGTCCGAAGCGAGGACGCAAATCCAAGCTGACGCAATCGCCTACGAATTCAGAAATCTGCTCTGTATTCGGAGAGTCACCGTAGGTAGTTCACGGGACTCTACATTCTTCAGACTGTACAGATCTTTTGCTTAAGCCCCAATATAACAAATTTAAAGTAGCATTGAAATTTTTGTCAAATCTCAATCTCGAAAATATCTTGACGATTAAAGTTGTGATCAAGTATTCTAGGTTAATAGTTTAACCTTACCCCTTGTTAAAAAATCTAGTTACCAATTTACACTCTTAGTTATTATTAGGAATTTGAGCATCTTCAGGTAGATTTACAAGAAACAAACAAGGGTTAAAACTATCTAAAAATTTTTCAAAAATCCAGTTTATCAGGAGAAAAAGTATGCAAACCTTAGTTAATGAAAATATTGTAAAAAAGTTCCAAGAGCAAGGATATGTAATAATTAGAGACTTCTTTTCTCCAGAAGAAATGAAGGATTTAATTGAAGAAATTTCTTCAACTAAACCTCGACATGGATCAAGTTGCTTGACCAAAGGGACAATGACTTTTTATAGTGAGGTCTTTTTTAACAGTCAGAAAATTCAAAACTTCATTTCGCAACAGAAAATAGTCGATTTCCTCACACCCATCATTGGCTCCGATTTTTGGGTGCGTTGGGATCAAGCTGTCGCTAAAAGATCGGGTTCAGGTATATTTCCCTGGCATCAGGATAACGGCTACAGCCGGCTTAAAGATGGTTATTATCAACTCTGGATTTCCCTAACTGATGGAACTCCAGAAAATGGTGGTCTTTGGTTAGTCCCTGGTAGTCATAAAAAATTCCTACCTCATAAAGAAGTAGAAAATCACGTTGCTTACGATGGGACACCCGATAACCCGGTATCGATTCAGACAAAAGCTGGCGACATTGTACTGTTTTCATCCTTAATGCTGCACAAAACGACTCCTAATATTACCCAAGGGACTCGTTGGGCTTATGTGATTGAGTATATGTCTCTTCATCATCTTGATCCCACTGTTGAACCGCCCTACTTTGTCGTGGCTCGTGATGGTAAATCCCAACCAGAGTTTGTCCAATCTTACCCCGGCCAATTTAATTTGATCAACCAAATAAAATACCTGGATTTCCGACTGAACCAGCTAAAATACTTTGTATTTCAAAGATGATCAAAATTAACACTTTAATCAAACTATCGCTCTTTTGTCAATTGGGGAAAAGTTGATAAATTTTAAGGTTATAGCCCTAAAAAATTAGCCTTTCACTTCAGGTTGACAAGAGGCGATAGAAGCCCAAATTAGTTAGAAAATGTTGATTCAGTTTCTGAAGGAGAAGCTAAAAAATGGAATATCGTATCCTGGGTCGAACAGGTTTGAAAGTTTCCGCTATAGGAATTGGAACTTGGCAGTTAAGTGGCCCTGTGATGATTGATGGGAAAGCTGATAGCTTTCCCGACCCTGGACAAGACAAGGTAATCGATTTGATCCATACCTGCGGAGACTGGGGTATAAATTTAATCGATACCGCAGAAATATACGGAGATGGGGAAGGACAGCGACGTATTGGCCAAGCTATCCAAGGGAAAAGAGACCAATGGCTCCTGAGTAGCAAGTTTGGACTTCGTAGAGGGCCTAATGGAGAGAGAATCCAAAATCCTAACCCTGATACTATCCGTGTCAGTCTGGAAAACAGCTTAAAACGACTACAAACAGATTATATTGATATTTACCTTTACCATTCTCCCCCAAATCCGGCCTTAATTGCTCTGGGAAGGGAGGTATTAGAAACCTTAAAACAGGAAGGAAAAATCCGGTTTTATGGAATTTCTACTGATGATCCCCAGATATTAAACCAGCTAATTCAGAATAATTCTGTGGATGTAGTTATGTTTTCCCAATCTCTTGTAACTTATCCTTCTGAGTTGCTCAATCTTGTTCAAAAAAATAACTTGGGCGTAATGATTAAAGGTGCTTTAGATGCTGGAAGGTTATCGGGAGAATTTTTCCACCAAGAACCTCAGTTTTCTGATCAAGACATTCGTAAGTATATCTTTTACTACGGATTTAAACCTCAAAAGTATGCTGTTTATGAACAGTTCCTCACCGAAGATATGTCAATGCCTGGTTTGGCATTGCGCTATCTACTAGACTTTGAGACAACCCACACAATCATCCTCGGCGGGAGATCCATTGAACGCTATCGAGAAGCCTTAAAAGTTTTTAATCTAGCTCCCCTTGATAGTAAAACTCATGAGGCTTTGGAACAAATCAGACAGAAAATTTTTACCAAATCTTTGCTAGAAAAGATTCGAGATCGCATCAAAACAATCTTGAAACTTTGGTAACGGTTTTTGAACACTGACAAGCGATCATAGAGTTTGACATCTTCTTTTAATGACTTGTCTCAAGGTTGAATTGCTAATAATCCAATAGTTTCTAAAAGAACTCGTTGTTGGTTTAACATTTCCGTTAAACTTTCATCATCAGGATGATCCCAACCTAAAAGATGTAATAACCCGTGAGTCGCTAACCATCCTAACTCGGTTTTGAGGGAATGCCTCTGTTCTTGAGCTTGGTTGTAAGCGGTTTCCACTGAAATGACAATATCACCCAAATACAGGGATTGAGAAGATAAAATTTCGGGAGGTAGGGGACAATCGACCTCTAATGTAGCAAAAGCTAACACATCCGTAGGTTTATTTTGGGAACGATACTGAGTATTTAACGTTTCTATCTCCGTATTATCCGTTAGGCGCAAGCTTAATTCATAACTGGATGCGGTCGGAAGATCAAACTGTAAATGATTCAGCCAAATTTGAAACCAATTTTCCCATTCTGTTTCCTTGATGGGATAGTCAATTATAATTGAGGAAGACTCTATACTCTGGTCTGGGCTGGAGTTAGGTTCTGGGTTTTCTAATACAAACCGATCCCAAAAACAGTCCTGTATACTAACTTCAATTTTGACGCTCATTTATAGGAGTGAACAGAGAATTACGAATTACGAATGGGGAACAGGGAACAGGGAGGAAAAGACAGAAACAAGTCTAGCTTTGCTGTATCACTCTTTGTCTTAATCGGTCTGGCGACTGCTATCAGATAAAATTTAATTAAAATTCTAGGGGTTAGCGAGTCAGGTAAGCCATCCCGATGAGAAATCCTAATAAACCCATCGTGGTTAATGCAAAATGAAACAACGACTTTCCGCCTTTGCGAACCATATTTCGCATCGCTAATTTAACATAGCTGGGTTTGGATTCGTTAGGTTTAACTTCTGAGGATGCCGGAGAGGAGGGGGTATTCATCACGCTTGGTTTAGAAATTAATAGGGGAAAATAGACCGACTGACTCAATCTTAACAAAAATGTAACATTTTATGAAGCGATCGCCCGGTCGAATCTACAATCCACAATATCCCCAACGGTTTTAACGCTGAGTTTCTACTAACTCGGTGTTAAATTCATTGAAAGAACGTCGCCGCAATTCCACAGATTCAGAGCGAGGAAGTAAATCAAAAACTTGACGAAACACATCATCAACCCGTTCAAAAGCAACTTGTCCGTTTTGATCGAAAACAACTTTCCCCGACTGGTCAATTAATACGGTTTGAGGAACATAGCCTTTGTAATAATAGCCCGGTTCCTGACTAGAAAACTGGGTATCGGGTAATAAGGTATCAACATTGACCGGAATAAAATCAGCAGCCCTTCCGTAAAAACGCTGAAGTTCAGATACAGTTGTTGTAAATTTTTTACAATCTTTGCTATCGTCCAAGAAAAAGACTAATAAAGCAGGTCTGCCTTGTCTGCGGGATTCTGCTAAGGTAACTCTGGGAGGGACTAGGGAACCATTTCCCCCATACAGCGCAAAAATATTACCATCAAAGCGATCATCATCCAAACTGGCTAACGCCGTTGGGGCAAGAGTAAAAAAGAATACACTAATAATCACGAAGGTTATCAGTAGGGTTTTGAAACCTTTAAAACCCTGAAAGCACTGTTGTAGAGCTTTGAACGGAGGACAATTCCATGGAGTTAGACGCATATTCTGGAAGCAACAATTGAGATAGAAACGGAATCTATTGTGACATTTTTGGGGGATCTTTTACAAAAGTGATCGCTTTTATTCGGTTTTGAATTTCTGATCATAACAGCGATCTGCTAATTCCAGAAGTTGATAATATTTCCAAGTTCCGCGATCATTTAATTGCTTTGCCAAGTCTAACGGAATTGCATCTAATCCTAAATAAGCCCCACTCATTGCCCCTGCCATTGCTGCGGTTGTATCCACATCTCCACCAACAGTGATAGCAGTACAAATCGTTTCCCAATAGTCCTGGGGTGTTCTCAAAAAAGAATATAAACTCCATAACACACTGCCAACTACAAAGGGGGAAATCCCATCCCATTCACTGCGATGATCTGGCTCTAATCCCGCCTTAGAAATCAACTCAAATGCAGAGTCAATTGGTAATTGAATCCACTGATTTAAGTTTAATATTTCTGATGCGAATTCAGGGGAAATTTCTTGAACCCATTTACTAATTTGATCAAGAAAAACCTCTGGAGAAAACGATTGATTTTGTAATACAAATGCCACAGCCCCGGCGATCGCTACTGACCCCCCCGAACATCGAGGATCTTGATGGGTTATAAACCCTTGCTTGTGCGCCACTTGAATCAGTTGTTGGGGATGATCATAAAACATCAATCCTACCGGGGCTGACCGCATTGCGCTACCATTTCCGGCCGATGGCGGGGGGGTTCCGGCTTCGAGCCAAGGAACCCCTTGAGCTAACCGTTCAACGGCAGCTTCGGTGGTTCGCCCTCTACCGACAATGCGGTTTTCGCTAAACAAGCTAACTATGCGACGGGCATAGTCATCAGGATCAAATCTTCCCAATTCCACATAACTCGAAAGCAGTTCTCTGGCGAGTTGGGAATCATCGGTATATTGACCAAAGGGAAAGGGAAAACGATCTCGATCTCTCGGTTGCTGATTTCTAAGTTCATATTGAACATAATTTTTACACACAAAAGCCGGATAACCTTCCACTCGGCAGCCGGTGGCATCTCCCAAACATTGACCAATTAAACAACCTCGATATTGTTCTTTACTCGGTTTAGGGTTCATGATGTTTTGGATTAAATTTTACCTGCAAAAACCAGTGGACACCGCTCCCACCCCGTGGAATGTTAAAAACTATTACAATCCCGCTAAGAATGTGGGCTCTATGCCTCAAAATACAAGCGATAGGTAGTAACGGTATTGGGCAAATGTCCAAAGCCAGCTACAGTCGCCGGAAGGCATTCGGAGACTCAAAACGGGCGTGGAGAAAGCATAAGACCTAAGAATTTAGGCTGTTATCAAGGAAGCGTCAACCCATCAGATGCAGACCCCCAAAGGGAGCAGGCTGGGAATTCACTTGCCTTAAGGCTGTGAAGGATGTCAAGCTTGTGCAGTGTCCCCTAAAAATCTCAAAAATTTTTGCGGGCTACGAACAAGTTTAGGAGTGAACCGATAAAAATCTTAAATAAAAATAGATTTGATTGCGGATCACAAAGCAGATACACTCTAAGATCATGCCTTGATCCAGAATGTATCTGAACAAGCAGGAACGCTCAGAGATCACTCTGAGACTCTCCAACTCAGTTACATGGGTTTTCGGGAGAGTGTCAATCAGGAAAACGTTAGCTAAACGCTTTTTGTAGAAAATGAGTATCGTCACAAAATCCATCGTTAATGCCGACGCCGAAGCGCGTTACCTCAGCCCTGGTGAATTAGATCGAATCAAAGCCTTCGTCACCTCTGGTGAGCGTCGCGTTCGCATCGCCGAAACGCTGACAGGTGCCCGTGAGCGCATCATCAAAGAAGCTGGAAGCCAACTCTTCCAGAAACGCCCTGATGTGGTCTCTCCTGGTGGCAATGCTTATGGCCAAGAAATGACCGCTACCTGCTTACGCGACCTCGACTATTACCTGCGTCTGGTCACCTATGGAATCGTTGCGGGCGATGTTACCCCCATCGAAGAAATCGGGATCGTTGGCGCTCGGGAAATGTACAAATCTCTGGGTACCCCCATTGAAGCCGTTGTCGAAGGAATTCGTGCTACGAAGAATGTTGCTGCTGGTCTGTTATCTGGTGAAGATGCAGCCGAAGCCTCAGCTTACTTCGACTATGTGATCGGTGCAATGTCATAGTTCCGATTGCTTTATCACCTTTTTTAAACGATTCCTAGATTCAGCGACTACAAGGAAATAGAACAATCATGCAAGACGCCATTACCTCCGTAATCAATTCTTCTGACGTTCAAGGTAAGTACCTGGATGCCAGCGCCCTGGGCAAATTAAAAGCCTACTTCGCCACTGGCGAACTGCGGGTTCGTGCTGCTTCCACGATTAGTGCCAACGCAGCCACCATCGTCAAAGAAGCAGTAGCCAAATCTCTGCTGTACTCTGACGTCACCCGTCCTGGTGGAAATATGTACACCACCCGTCGTTATGCTGCTTGCATTCGCGACTTAGACTACTACCTCCGTTATGCCACCTACGCCATGTTAGCTGGCGATCCTTCCATTCTCGATGAGCGCGTGCTCAACGGTTTGAAAGAAACCTATAACTCTCTGGGTGTTCCCATCGGTTCTACCGTTCAAGCCATCCAAGCCATGAAAGAAGTCACCGCTAGTTTAGTGGGTGCTGATGCTGGCAAAGAAATGGGCATTTACTTTGACTATATCTCCTCTGGCTTAAGCTAAAACCGATGTTAGGTTTTTGAGGGTGAATTTCTAACTAAATTCCCAAATCAAAATCCGAACAACCTTCAAGGCCAGGGAAGTCTGGAGTGAGTGCTAGACCGCCAAAGGCTTGTCTGTTATTCCTGATAAGTTTTAGCGAGCTAGTATTGACTTCAGACTCCCGGCCTTTGAGCATTTAAAATTGATCTAAAACTTGTTAAATTTGCTCAGGAGAGACGAAAAAAAATGCGGATGTTTAAAGTAACAGCTTGTGTGCCAAGCCAAACCCGGATTCGTACCCAACGGGAATTACAAAATACTTACTTTACAAAGTTAGTTCCCTATGACAATTGGTTCAAAGAACAACAACGCATCATGAAAATGGGCGGTAAAATTGTTAAAGTGGAACTGGCAACGGGCAAGCCCGGAATGAATACAGGATTACTGTAGAAGGCAGGAGGCAGGGGACAGAAGGTAGAGGGAACTGGGAAAGAAGAATAGAGATTTATTCTTAATTCTTTATTCTTAATTCTTAATTCCTCCTGCCTCCTGCCTCCTGCCTCCTCCTATTTCCTGACTCTGATTCCGCTATTATATTGTAGGAAAGACAAAACACCACCTGATATAGAGGCGGGAAATGGCAAGTTGGGAATTTCTAGTCCAAAAAGAAGGGGATAATAGCTGGCTGACCTTAGAATCCCCCGATGTTGAAATTTTAGAAGGGCGCTATCGGATGGTCGCCCGTTCTGGCTATACAAACACTTCTATTGATGTTCGCATTATCTATCAAGATTTTGAAGCCCTTCCACCCGTTCAACAGATTCAAACACGGACACTAACGACCAATTCCGAAGGGTTAATGGTGGTGATGCCTTATACCTCCTTAAAACCGGGAAATTGGCAGTTTTCCTGCTCCCCTCAACTGACCTCTGGATTATTATCAACCGTTGGCAAAAGAACAATCCAACTCCGAGTTCTCCCCGTAGACCTAGAAGACCTTGATCAGCCCTTTGAAGAAACTGAACCAGAGACAGTTAATATTATCCCTACAGAATCGGTACATACTGAGCTAACACCGGAACCTTCCCCTAAAATTGTACAATTTCCCACCTCTCGTTCAAATCCGGTTGCTGAACCCCCACAACCCCAAGTTTTAACCCCTGAAACTCCCCTGTCCCTGGTTGAAGAGTCTCCCCAACCTCTGCAAGCGGTAGAGACTTTACTTAAGGCACTGCACCTGAGCCTCGATCAAGATTCCTTTGTGGCCCGTTTGGGACAACCTGTAATCCTATGGGGACGCATCGAACTGCCCATCGCTTCCCCCTCTCAGCCTTCAACTTCTGTTTATCCCGTCCTTCCTTCCTGTGAACTGCAATTTCGTTTACGCGACCCCCAAACCGCAGAACCGTTATTTCAGGTCAGCCAACTTCTTCGGTTCTCGGATTTTCCCCTGTCTTTTTCCGGTGTGGTTTATATTCCCTTTGAATGCAAAACCCGTTTAATTTTAGGGGAAGTCATCTTTTCCCATGATGGAGTTCCCGTCACGACCGAATCTTTTAACATTGTGACTCAGGTTGAACATCTCCTCGAAGCTATTGATCAAGGTTTTGGCACCCAACAGGATCAAGAAGATTTCCCTGACCTTTCAACATTGGATTTGGGAGTTTTGGAATTACCTGACCTCAGCGATAACATAAAAACAACTCATTCCCCCTCTGCTGAAGCCTTTACCCCTGAGATTGCTACCATTTTGCCGCCCAAAATTCATTCCTCTGGAACTGACTCTCGACCCTCTACCTCCCTAGATTTACCGACATTTGGCCGTAGAGACGAGCCATGGCACGTCTGTACAACGACTCAGGAGGTTCAGACCCCAGGGGTTCCCGTATCTGAGGATTTATCAATCGGTGTTGAAACGTCCGAATCAACGTCTACAGATATCCCCGTTTCAATTTCACCCTTGTCGATACCTGCTCCAGATTCAATAGTAGAATCCGAACACCATATCCCTAAACCCAAACAAGATCCAGAGGTTCAACAAGCGTTTCAAGCGTTGGATCTCAATAATCGATTTTGGTCGCGGTTAAATTCTCTAGCCCAGGATCGGTCATGGTCACAATGGGTTAAACGCGCTAACGTTAATCCTCTACCGGAGATTCCGTTTAATGCTGCTACTAATATTGTTAAACGTTCTGATCATGACAGTGATGACGACAGGCAAGATGCCTATTCCACTGTTTTCTCAGAAGTGATTCATCTTTATTCCCAGTCCCAGGAAGAATTAGAAGAAATTGTTGTCGATGATGAACCTTTGGAATCTCCTGCGGCATTTTTTTCAAAACGTAAACTAGGGAAAGAGACGAAACCGGAAACTTCTACCACAAATCAACCCATCCCCTATATTTTATCAGAGGATCAACCCGTTCCTGATCCAGAAATTGAAGTCTTAACTACAGAAATTATTGCCGGACGATTGGTAAAAGTTCGGGTGCGACTTCCTGATGGTTTACCTCGAATTTATGTCAAAGTTTGGCTGTTTGATCGGCAAACTCGCAGTGTTGTTGATGGCCCTCGGTGGTTAACGGAATTTTCACCTAATGGGTTTGATCAAATTGAAACCACTGTTGATTTAGAAGTTCCTTACAGTAGTTTAGAGGTACTTTTTGAGGCGATCGCTGTTGAAATGCAAACCCAACGAGAAAGCAACAAAATCACCATTGAACGCTCTGTTAACCCTCCTCCAGCACCTTCTTTACCTCTTTAATAACAGGGAACAGGGAACAGGGAACAGGGAACAGGGAACAGGGAACAGGCAATAGGCAATAGGGAACAGGGAACAGGGAACAGGGAACAGGGAACAGGGAACAGGGAACAGGGAACAGGGAACAGGGAACAGGCAATAGGCAATAGGCAATAGGCAATAGGCAATAGGCAATAAACTGATAACTGATAACTGATAACTGATAACTGATAACTGATAACTGATAACTGATAACTGATAACTAATAACTAATAACTGATAACTGATAACTGATAACTGACATGATTAAATCCTATTATCAAGTTGGGGGGAGTCTGGCTACTTATATACCGAGTTATGTTCCCCGAAAAGCTGATAAGGAGTTGTATGAAGCTTTCAGAAAGGGAGAGTTTTGTTATATTCTTAATTGTCGGCAGATGGGGAAGTCTTCTCTTTTAGTACGGACAACTCATCGACTTCAAAATCAAGGGTTTCAGTGTGCGATTATTGACTTGACGGTGATTGGAAGTGAAACCGTTACTCCCGAACAGTGGTATAAAGGAATTGTTGCGGAGTTATGTAGATATTTTCGTTTGTTTGGGCAATTTAATTTAAAAGCTTGGTGGTTAGACAATGCTGAATTATCTTTAGCGCAAAGATTAGGCTATTTTATTGAAGATATTTTATTAGAATATTTCCCCGATCAAAATATTATTATTTTAATTGATGAAATTGATAGTGTTTTAAGTTTAAAATTTCAAGTCGATGATTTTTTTGCCTTGATTCGCTCCTTTTATAATAAAAGAGTCATGGCTCCCAAATATTATCGCATAACTTGGGCAATTTGTGGAGTTTCCACACCTAGCGATTTAATTCAAGATCGGAATCGAACTCCTTTTAATATTGGGAAACCTATTCATCTTGACGGCTTTACCTTTGAGGAAGCGCAACCTTTAGCGGTGGGATTAAATGATCAGTGTGAAAATGGTACAGAAATTTTAAAAGAAATTTTAAATTGGACAGGCGGACAACCTTTTTTAACCCATAAATTTAGTCAATTAATCTTTCAATTAATGACTGTTAATTCCGTTTCGAGGTTAAGGATTTCCCCCGGTCATGAAAAAAATGCAGTTGAGTCTATTGCCCGACAATATTTAATTACTAATTGGGAAAAGCAAGATGAACCTGAACATTTAAGAACCATCCGCGATCGCCTGCTGAGAAACGAACAAAAAGCCGGAAGACTCCTGGGTATCTATCAACAAATTTTAAATCAAATAGACGTAAACGTTGATGATAGCCGAGAAAAAATTGAACTACTGTTGTCGGGTTTAGTGATTCAAGACAAACAATCTCTAAAAATTAAAAATAGAATTTATCAAGAAGTTTTTAATCTTCAATGGGTTGAAAAAGAATTTAACAAACTTCGTCCTTACTGGCAACTATTAGAAGATTGGGTCGCCTCAGAACAAACCGATAAATCTCGTTTATTACGCGGAAAAGCCTTACAAGATGCTCAAGAGTGGGCACAAAACAAAAGTTTAAGTGATTTAGATTATCAATTTTTATCAGCCAGTGAAATTATAGATAGGCAGGAAGTTCAACAAGCTTTAGAAGCCCAACGACTCAAAGAAGTTGAAAAAAATGCTCATAGACAACGGTTATTAATGATAATATTAATAGTAGCATTTATTACCGTAACAGCATTAGGATTAACAAATTTTTGGCAATATCGTAAAGTAGTAATCAGTGAACGAAAAGCTCGAATTAGTGAAATTCAAGCCTTAGCTTCCTCTTCCGAAGGGTTATTTGCGTCTAATCATCATTTAGATGCCTTAATTGAAGCGTTACGCGCTAGAAAAAAACTATTGTTATTAGGTCAAGTTGATCCTAAAACAAAAAGCAAAGTAGAATTAGCCCTTCAACAAGCAATTTTAGGCGCTGATGAATATAACCGCTTATCCAAACCTTGGACAGGAACTCGTGGAATTAAGTTTAGCCCCGATGGGAAACTGATTATCGTCGCCGGTCAGGATAATACCCTTAATCTGTGGACAAAACAAGGCAGACTGTTGAAAAGCCTGAAAGGACATCAGGGACTATTGGGGGGTCTGGCCATCAGTCGAGACGGTCAACTCATAGCCTCCGCTTCCGGCGATCGCACCGTCAAACTCTGGACACGGGATGGGACTTTACTCCATACCTTAAGAAGTCATCAAGCGGTAGTTCAAAATGTAGAGATTAGTCCCAATGGGGAATTAATTGCCTCTGGAAGTGAAGATGGGACAGTAAAACTCTGGCGACGAGATGGCACCCTGCTCCGAACCTTAATCACCGGGAATGGGATCAACTATGCACAGGCATTTACCGCAGATAGTCAAAAAATCCTAGCCAGTCGAGAAGATGGGAAACTCATGATTTGGCAGGTTGATGGTCAACTCTTAGCTACCGTCCCCGGTCATAATGCTGTAATTCTCGGTATAGCGATTAATCCTCAAGGTAATACCATTGCCACAGCCTCGGCGGATGGAACCCTGAAATTGTGGGAATTTTCTGGAGATACCCCCGTACTGCTGACCACCCTGAAACAACACAAAGGCATGGTCATGAATGTAGCCTTCAGTCCCGATAACCAGCAACTAGCCTCCGTATCCGATGACAAAACCGTCAAACTTTGGCAACGAGTCGGGACGACCTGGAATCATCCCCAACTTCGCAGCACCTTTGCTGGACACCAGGGGATGATCATGGACGTAGAGTTTAGTCCTGATGGTCAAACCCTCGCTTCTACATCTTCGGACAATACGGTGAAACTCTGGAAACTAGAGAACCCCTTACTTAAATCTTTAAAAGCCCATCAAACTGCCGTATTTAGCCTTGCCTTCAGCCCCGATAGTCAAATTTTGGCTTCCGCTAGTCTTGATAGGACGGTCAAACTCTGGGACATGAGCCAGCAGGGGCTACAGTCGTTATTACCTCTACGCATCTTAAAAGCCAATCATCCCTTGATGGGAGTCACGTTTAATCCCGATGGCAAACGGTTAGCCCTTGTCAGTATGAATGGAATGGTGCAATTGTGGACAAGGGATGGGACATTGCTATCAATAGTCAAAGGACATCAAGGAGCACTGAGAAAAAGCCGGTTTAGTCCTGATGGTACGCGACTCGTCACCGCCAGTGGAGATGGAACTGTTGGACTCTGGAACGTCGAGGGGAAAACTCCGGTTTTACTCCGGCAATTCAAGGGACATCAAGCGGGTCTTTGGGTCGCTGATTTTAGTCCCGATGGCCAGCAGATCGCCTCCTGTAGTGGAGATGGAACAGTCAAACTTTGGACAAAAGACGGTCAGTTGTTGAGAACCATTAAAGCCAGTCAAATGCTAGTTCGGTCAATCGCCTATAGCCCTGATGGGCAACTTTTAGTCAGTGGGGGCGATGATAAAACCGTGAAACTCTGGAAACCCGATGGCACGTTAGTCAAGACTTTAACGGGACATCATGATATGGTGCGGGCGGTAACCTTTAGTCCCGATGGACAACTTCTCGCCTCTGGAAGTGGGGATGGCATGATTAAATTATGGCAACCAAACGGAACCTTATTAACCACCCTCAAAGCCCACACCGGAGGGATTTGGGAAGTTGCTTTTAGTCGCGACGGTCAAAAACTGGCTTCTGCGAGTGAGGATAGTACCGTTGTTTTGTGGAATCTTCAGCAAGTGCGATCGCTGGATCATTTGATTGCTCACGGATGTAACTGGGTACAAGATTATTTACAGACAAATGGGGACTTAGAAGAGAGCGACAGACATTTGTGCGATGATCTGACAGTTTCACCCTCAACCCCTAAATAAAAGGGAAGAATGCGACAGCCTTTACGGTATGATTGGGGTCAATAGAAACATCTATCTCGTTAAACTTTAGCCTGGTTTGGGCGATGCCATTGTTAGGAGGAACAAGGTGATTAAAGTCGCAATTAACGGTTTTGGACGGATTGGACGTAACGTTTTACGCTGCTGGTTAACTCGGCAAAATAGCAATTTAGAGTTCGTGGGAATCAATGATACTTCTGATCCCAGTACCAATGCTCATTTGCTGAAATATGATTCCATGCTGGGGACGCTCAAAGGCGTTGACATCAAAGCCGATGAAAACTCCATTATTATTAATGGCAAAACCATCAAATGTGTCTCTGATCGCAATCCCTTGAATTTGCCTTGGCAAGAATGGGGTGTGGATTTAATTATCGAATCCACTGGGGTATTTATTACGGAGGAAGGAGCCTCTAAGCATATTCAAGCCGGGGCTAAAAAAGTCCTAATTACGGCTCCTGGAAAAGGAGATGGCGTGGATACCTTTGTGGTGGGTGTGAATCACCAAGACTACAATCACGATCAACACCGGATTCTGAGTAACGCCAGTTGCACCACTAACTGTTTAGCTCCCTTTGCTAAAGTGCTGCATGAAAAATTCGGCATTGTCAAAGGAACAATGACTACAACCCACAGTTACACCGGAGATCAGCGTCTGTTAGATGCTAGTCACCGGGATGTGCGTCGGGCCAGAGCCGCTGCGGTGAATATTGTTCCGACTTCTACGGGTGCTGCGAAAGCCGTTGCTTTAGTAATTCCTGAATTAAAAGGAAAACTCAATGGGATTGCTTTCCGCGTTCCTACCCCTAATGTCTCCATTGTGGATTTAGTGGTACAGGTGGAGAAGAAAACCTTCGTCGAAGAAGTTAACCAAGCTCTCCAAGAAGCAGCCGAAGGCAATATGAAGGGAATTCTGGAATATAGCGATCTGCCTTTGGTGTCTTCTGACTACAAGGGACATGACGCTTCTTCTATCGTGGATGCCAGCTTAACGATGGTTATGGGTGGCGACATGGTGAAAGTCGTGGCTTGGTATGACAACGAATGGGGTTATAGCCAACGGGTGGTTGATTTAGCCGAATTAGTGGCTACAAATTGGAAATAGATTGAATCAGGAGAGAGGCAGCGTTTTTCGTTGGTGGCGACCGTTGGGATGCTCAAACTTAAAACGCCCTACTCCGATTTTAGTTTGGCTGATGATAGCTTTGAGTTTTGAATATTTAATATGAAATCCCATTATGAACGCTACAGATGATCCCCCCCAACCCCCCTGTAGAGACGTTGCATGCAACGTCTCTACAGGGGGGATTTGTAGCAAACATTAAGGGATGGAATATAATTTAAAATTAATAATTCATAACTCACGGTTATGATAAAAAGTGCTGAAATCCTCTACTGAGGGAAAGTTCTTCAACAGTTGAGGATTCAGTATCTATTAATAGGACATTAGGGTGGGATGTAATTTCACCGATGATTGAGGCTGCTGTCCCTAACTGTTGAACTAAAAGTTGAGCTAAATCACCCGGAAGACATAACACCAGTTGAAAGTCTTCACCCCCATATAATGCCCATTCTAAGGCTTGTTGAAAGGGAACAAAGGTTTGTAAAGCTTCTGATATCGGAATTTGACACCGTTGTACCTGAGCTCCGACTTGACTGGCTCGACAAATTTGGACAATGGCATCGGCTAGTCCATCGCTACTATCCATCCCAGCAATAGCAGTGGACGGTTGGGAGGCTAACAGGGTTTGCAATTTCGGTACAACATCCAGGCGGGGTTGAGGACGTTGATGGGCTTGGATTAAAGATAATCGTTGATTAGCCGTTAATTGGGTTTCTAATTCGGGATGTAACAATAATTCTAATCCGCCTCGTGAGTCACCATGATATCCCGTAACCACAATCACATCCCCAGGACGCGCTACAGAACGCTTAATGGCTAAATCTGGGTTAACATTTCCAAAAGCGGTAATGGAAATACAAGTTACCGAAGATCGGCAAATATCACCGCCAATAATAGGGGTATTGTACGGATTTAAACAGGTTGTTAATCCTTGATAAAGTTGTTCCACCCATTCAACGGGTTTATCGCCTGTTATTCCTAATGCAACGGTAATTCCTAATGGAAACGCACCCATCGCAGCCAGATCAGATAAATTAACGGCGGCTGACCGCCATCCTACATCAAAAGGGGATGTGGTGCGATCGCTAAAATGCACCTCATCGACTAACATATCCGTTGTAATCACTAAAGATTCATCCCTAGGAACCGACAAAATCGCCGCATCATCTCCCACCATTTCGGGGGGACAAAAACCCTGCACAATTGCCAATAAACCTTGTTCTCCAATCTCTTTAACTAACATTATTATTTGTTGTCGGTTAACAGTCGTAGGGGGCGGGCGAAGCCCAAACCCACGCTTTTTCTCGCCCTCTATTCCCTATTTCCTTTTCCCTTCTATTCCCTATTCCCTGTTCCCTGTTCCCTGTTCCCTGTTCCCTGTTTACACTAATGCTCGTAATAAAGCTTGTAATTTTAACTGAATTTCAGCAAGTTCTTTTTCCGGTTCTGACCCCGCCACAATTCCCGCTCCTGCATAAAGTCTAGCACGATTTCCATCTAATAAAGCCGAACGAATTCCGACAACAAACTCTCCATTTCCGTGATGATCAATCCAACCAATGGGAGCCGCATAAAGGGAACGATCAAAAGTTTCATAATGATGAATTTGCTGTTGAGCAATATCTCTAGGAGTTCCCGCCACAGCCGGAGTTGGGTGCAATTGCGCCAAGATTTCTAATAGATGAATATGAGTTGAAACTTGACATTGGATGGGTGTCCATAGGTGTTGAATATTGGTGAGTTGTCTTAAACAAGGTAAACCCGTTAAATTCGGAGTTAACCCTAAATTTAATAACCGTTCAACAATAAAATCTACCACCACTTGATGCTCACGCAGATTTTTTTCACTATTCAGTAATTCTTGACCTAAATTAACATCTTCTAAAGGCGTTTTGCCACGGGGGGCTGAACCCGCCAAGGCATCGGTAATTAACTCCTGATTTTTTAAACTAATTAACCGTTCTGGACTCGCACCAATAAATTGTTGACCCTTGCCATTTCCCGTTGAAAAAATATAACAATCGGGGTACAAAAATCGTAAATTATTCAAAGAATGAATCAAATTAAACGGTTTTTTAGAAACGACATCAATGGGTTGAGAAAGCACCAATTTCTTTAAAGATTTAGCTTGAATTAAATCTAAAGCAGAATTCACAGACTGTTTAAACTGTAAATAAGGTTTTGGGTCGGTTTCTACCTGTTTTGTCAATAATAAACTAGAATTTTCAGAGGCAACCGAGAGAATTGAGGTTTTTTCTAACGCATTAATTTGTTGACTTTTATACCAAACATCACTCAAAATATTTTCAATTTTAGAGTTTTTCTTCAAAACAATATTAACAATTAAAATGCAGCGATTTTTTTTGCGAATCACTTGCCATTTTGGTAGAAATATGGTAGTAGGTGGAAAATAAACTCGTTCTTGATGAATTGAAGAATCCGGCAAAGAATCTGCCGATAAATTAGAATTAAAATGTTGATCAAAAAAAGTAAAACTACAACAGAAATAAGGTTTAGGTAAATTACTGTTTTTAGAACCAATAATAACAGTTTTATCTAAACAAGACTGAATAAAGTTTTGAGCTTCTAAAAACCGATTTTTTCCTCCTGTGGTGAACTTTATAGCCGTATCAACCGCAACAAAGGATTCCTCAATTTGAGGTTTCTCAAAATAAAAATGAATTAAATTAGGATGATAAAACTCCTGTAAAACTGCTAACGGATCAATCCATTGAATTTCATGAGCAATACTTAGAATTTTAGTCTGGTAATCCTGTAATCCATGATGCTGAAACTCTAACAAAAAACGATGCAGTTCTTGGCGATCTTGCAATAACGGGGTTGCAGAAGGAAAAACTGGCATATAAAAAACGAACAAGAAAAGGTTAGAACAGGGAAAAGTATTACCGAAAAATCGTTAACTTTGATTATCGTAATATAACTTAACGACTTTCAGCGCGATTTACCCTTTATTCATAATCTCTCTTGTAAAAATCTTCCCTTCAGTCTGTAAAAAAAGTTTATATAGCAGGGAACAGGGAACAGCTTAACACCGAACAGACAGGAAAAGAGTGCTCTGCACAGGGTTTTGGCATCAGTCTCTGTCCTAACACCCCCGGCGCGACTGCTATATCAGGGGTCAGGTGTTGACGCCCCTGCTCTGCTGTCCCTGTCCCTCCACTCCCTCTGGGTTCCTGTTTTGGAATTCTCGACCATTATCAGTTATTCTTATAGGACAATCAGGCCGTCAAACTGGTGGAACGTGGAATGATAATTAAGCCATCTAGCAACTTTTATTTAAGGGGAGTTAGGGGTAAACTTCTAGGAGTTTGATGGGTCAAAAATGTGTTGAATGATAGGATGTCATCGTTTTAAATCCTCTTGCTATGACCACAGAACTGATTACAGCATCAAAAAATAAATTATGGTTAGCGGCGATTAAGCCTCCGATGTATAGTGTGGCCATTATGCCAATTTGGGTCGGCACTGCCGTTGCCGTCTTTGAAACCTCTACCCTCAATTGGAAAGTTTTTACCACCTTTATCACGGCTGCTATTTTAATTTTAGCCTGGGAAAACCTTTTGAATGATGTCTTTGATTCAGAAACAGGAATTGACAAAAATAAGCATCATTCCTTAGTCAATTTAACCGGAAATAAATTATTTATTCTCGCTATTGGGAATGGTTGTTTAGCCTTAGCTCTTTTAGGATTATTAGCAATTTGTTGGTGGCAAAAGGATTTAACGGTTTTAGGATTAATTCTCCTGTGTTGTGGATTGGGGTATTTATATCAAGGGCCTCCCTTTCGGTTAGGATATCAAGGATTAGGAGAATTTTTATGTTTTTTTGCTTTTGGGCCTTTGGGAGTTTCCGCCGCCTATTATAGTCAAACCCAAAGCTGGTCATGGGTTTGTTTAGCCACATCAATTATTGTCGGAATTCCAATCACCTTAGTTTTATTTTGTTCCCATTTTCATCAAGTGGAAGATGATATTTTGGCGGGTAAAAAGTCTCCAATTGTGCGTTTAGGAACAGAAAAAGGTGCCAAACTTTTACCTTGGGTTTGTGGAAGTATTTTTCTGTTAACCGGGGGATTAGTGCTATTGGGAATTTTACCCATTTGGACGTTACTCAGCTTTGTTGGCATTCCCTCTGCTATCAAACTCTGTCGTCATGTTAGTCAATATCATAACCAGCCTAACTTAGTTAGCAATTGCAAATTTATTGCGATTTCTCTACAATTTTGGAGTAGCTTATTCTTAGGAGTAGGGTTAATTTTACATTAAATGAACACCCTTTTGTTATTTATTGATTTGGTGGGCTTTGCCCACCAGAAAAATTTCCAGGTTATACACCACCACTACGCATTACAGTTAGGATACTTCTAAATCCAGTAAGCTTATTCATGGCTTATTGTTCCCTGTTCCCTGTTCCCTGTTCCCTACTATAAAAAGAGGTTAAATAATGATACAGTTTATTCCGTTAATAGGACGAACATTTTTAGCAACGATTTTCATTCACGCTGCGGTTAATAAAATCTTTGATTTTGCCAATACTCAAACGATGATGACAGAAAAAGGTTTACCGTTTGCAGGGGTATTATTAGTAGTGACTATTATTATCCAAATTGTCGGAGGATTATCGTTAGTGGTCGGGTATAAAACCCATTTAGGAGCTTGGCTTTTAATTCTATTCTTAATTCCAACAACCTTAATCTTTCATAATTTTTGGGATGCACCCTCAGAAAAAATTGATTTTTTCAAAAATTTATCAATTATGGGTGGGTTACTGATGATTACCTATTTTGGAGCAGGGCCAGTAAGTGTTGATGAACATATTACGATGAGTAATACTGATTTTACTGATCCTGATAATCCCTAACGAATTCTTGAATCAGTTTTTGATTTAATTTCCCTTGAGAATTGCGAGGTAACTGTTCTAAAGAAATCCACAATTTAGGATGTTTAAATTTAGATAATTTTCCGATCATTGCCTGTTTTAATTCCACCAGAGAAACCTGTTTAAAACTCGGAACATAGACCGCAACCACAATTTCACCCCAGTATTCATCCGGTTTCCCTATCACACAAATATCCTGAACTAAACCCGTAGAACGAATAACCGCTTCTACTTCTGCGGGAAATACATTTTCTCCCCCAGTAATAATTTTATTACTCTGTCTTCCCACTAATGTTAAATATCCCTGTTCATCCCAACAGCCTAAATCATCAGGTATAAAACTATTAATCCGTCTTTGAGGATCAAAATTATCGTGATAATATCCTAACATTAAGGAATCCGCTTCAATTGTAATCAGTCCGGGTTGATTTGGTTTTAATTCCCCTCCATTTTGATCCTGAATTTTAATTTTAGCATGGGGTAAAACCTTCCCACAGCTATTATTTCCCCGTAAAAAATCCGGGGGTTTTAAGGTAACAATTTGAGAAGCAGTTTCTGTCATTCCATAGGTTAACGCCAGAGGAATTTGAGCCAAACGACTTTGTTCTAATAACTCTAACCAAGGGGGTGCTCCTCCTAATAAGACTATCTGAAATTGAGATAACCAATTTGTTAAGGAGGGCTGTTGTAATAAGCGATATAATTGGGTGGGAACTAAGGAAATAAAACAGTCATGAGGATTAAAATTAATCCAGTCTTCTGCTTCTACAGATTTAAAGGATGTAATCATGAATTGTCCATCGGTTAAAAGCGATCGCATCCACTGCATTAATCCGCTAACATGATAAAGGGGTAAAGTACAAAAAGAATGAATAGCAGGGGTTTGAAAATATTGTTGAACGCCAATAACTGAAGCTGTTAAAGTATCTAAAGTATGAACAGCAAACTTAATATTTCCTGAAGTTCCTCCCGTGGGAACCATAATCAGATTTTGAAGCAATTCATGAGTTTTAGGGCTGGGATTTTTATACTCTAAAATTCGACCTTGAGAGATTAACAAATTAGGTTTAACTAATTCATAAACTTGTTTCCATTCTTCTTTTCCCCATTGAGGATTGCATAAAAACACAGGACATTTTACTGTCACCGCAGCTACAAAAGCCGATAAAAACAAAAGTGGCTCAGATTCTGATATTAAAATTTTAGGATAACTTTTATTTGATTTTTGCCAGTGATTGATCTCTTGTAAATAATTTGTTAAAAATTCTTTCTGATCTAAATTAACCTGATTTTGGCTTTTAATTTTATCAATAAAATCCATATTAAACTCTATTAAAATCTCCCTTAATTTTCCTGAAAAGGGTTATATAGCAATCCCAAATAGGTTGTAATAATTTACAACTGATATGAAACAGCTAGAAGTATTACTTTGTATTCCCTATTCCCTATTTTCTATCCCCCATTCGTAATTCGTAATTCGTAATTCGTAATTCGTAATTCGTAATTCGTAATTCGTAATTCGTAATTCGTAATTCCCTGTTCCCTGCTATAGATTTCATTCCAACTTAGGTGTAGTAATAGGTTGAGAGTCTGGGGAAGGAAGGGGAGTAGATTCTGGGGCTGGCTCTGGAGTCGGTTCTGGTGTAGGACTCGGTTCCAACGGCGGTGCTGGAGTTGGTTCTGGTGCTGGAATTGGGGCGGGTTCCGGGGTAGGAGCCGGAGTCGGTTCCGGGGTGGGAGCCGGAGTCGGTTCCGGGGTAGGAGCCGGGGTCGGGGCTGGCTCCGGTGCTGGAGCAGGGACGGGTGCAGGCTCCGGTGCAAAGGTCGGCTGAGGGCTGGGTTCCGGTTCAGGAAGGGGAACAGGTTCCGGTTCAGGAAGGGGAACAGGTTCCGGTTCAGGTTCTGAAGGCGTAATAGGGGAAAGGGTATTAATTAACGTCAGGTCTAACTTATAGTTACTTTCGGGTAGCCCAGGAATAGGATTGAGAATTACGGTATACTCCCCGGTGGAGGGTAAAGTTCCTTGCCATAAAGAAACCGCTTCTCCCTGATTAATCGGTTGTTGATCCGGGCCAAGTAAGGTTAACAAAACTCCTTCCCCACTGACGGAGGCATAAAACTGTTGTCCAGCTTCAGCCAGAACCACATAGTTAGCAGCTTGATTAGCTTTGAGATTACCTTCAACCACCGTTGGTTCTCCCACCACTAAATTCAAGCGCTTTGTAGTGGGGGTGGGTACAACCGGAGAAGGGGTCAATCCGGGGCTGAGGGTGGGGTTCGGAGTTAAGTTGGGTAAGGGGAGGGACGGTATAGGACTTGAAGGACTAGCCAGGGGAGGATTGACTTGCGAGGGGGGCTCTTCGGGGTTGCGGTCGGCAATTTTCAGGAATCCTTTAACTAAAGCCCAAGATCCCCAAGCTGCTAAACAAGCCACCAAAACACCCGCTATAATCACGGTGATGGGTTTATCCCAGAGGGATTGAGAGCTTGAGAAAATCGGATCAGGGTTAGGAGTGAGGGCAGGGGTCGGAGGCGGAACAACAGGACTATTATTGTTCTGGACTTGCTGTTGACCTTGTTGAGTAACTAAGGGTCGTCCGACCGCTAGGGTGGGGAGTTGAGAAAAATTCGGGTCTGGGGGTTGGGGCGTGGGTGAAGGAACAGGAATCGGTAGATTTTGAGTCGGGGGAAAACTCAAGGGTTGATTCAGGGTTTGTAATGCTTGTTCAACGTCTTGAGCCGATGGATAGCGATCGCTCGGTTGCCGACTCAACATTCGATTAATAATTTGAGCAAAATTCGGACTAACCTTGCTATAAGGTTGCCAATTCCAAGATAAAGCCGTTTGGTCGAGTAAATATTGGGGTTCTTGACCCGTTAATAAAACAATAGCTGTTACCGCTAAAGCATATAAATCACTACTGGGGAAAGCTTGTCCCGTTTGAATTTGTTCAAAAGGAGCATACCCTAATTTTCCCACGCGAGTAGCCGGAGGTAAGGTTAAATCAGGGGTATTGATGCGAGTTGCTAATTCAATCACCACCCCAAAATCAATTAATATAGGCAGTTGATCTCGTTGACGTAAAATAATATTATCCGGGGAAATATCTCGATGAATAATTCCCAAACTATGAATATGAGCTAAAACGGGCAACATTTGCCGTAAAAATAGCACAATTTCAGCTTCTGTAAAGGTTGGAGGAAAACCTGGTGCTGCTTTTTTCCGCTCCATTAATAAAGCGTGATAGGTTTTCCCTTCCACATAATCTTGAACTAAAAATAACCGTTGATTTTCTTCAAAAACCGCTCCAAACTGGGGAATTTGAGCATGATGAATTTGGTAGAGAATTTGGGCTTCCCGCCGAAACAGTTCTTTAGATTTTTGTAGGGCGTAGGTTCCCGTTTGGATGGGAATAAATTCTTTTAAGGCGCAGCGCTCGTTAAATCTTCCTTGATCTTCGGCTAAATAGGTACGACCAAACCCCCCCTGGCCTAAAACACCAATCAAGCGGTAGCGGTTTTGCAGAATTGTCCCAACGGGAATAGCAGTTTGCGTCATGCTTCTAGCAGGTGAGTGATCAAGAAACCCAGATGAAAATTAACCTTTCGTATTATAGATCTTAGGTACAATTCCACAGGTTCAGTCAGGGCTGACTACAAACGGAACGGTCTGGATTCCGCAATCACGGTTGGCTGTTCAACATTAACTTTTAGGGCGGAGTGTGTCAAAGCAGGGAGACCCCTAGAGGAAATATACAGTTTCTTCTTGATCTATTGGCTAAACTGTCCTAACATTAACTTAAGTATTATAGAACTTTACTAGGAATATAGTCAGGTATAATCAAGTTTACTATACTATGATTACGATATTCTCTGAATTAAGCGAAATGGACGAATCATGAAATTAGTAGAAAGGCACGTGATCAAGAAAGGACATCTTCATTATCAAGAGATTGATCAACTTGGTTTTGCGTCCAAAAATCTTTATAACGCCGCTAATTACTTGATTCGTCAATCCTTTATTCACGAACAAGTGTATCTCAATTATTACACCGTTCAAAAACAACTCCAAGGGACAGAGGTTTATCAAGCCTTACCAGCTAAAGTCAGTCAACAAATCTTGATGATTTTAGATAAAAACTGGCAAGGCTTTTTGGCATCTTTAAAGGAATGGCAGTCCGAGCCTAAAAAGTTTTTAGGTAGACCTAAACTTCCTAAATACAAAGATAAAGAAAAAGGGCGTAATCTGCTGGTTTATACAATTCAAGCCCTGAGTCAACCCTTATTAAGGCAAGGAATTGTCAAACCCTCTCGGACAAATATTTCTGTCAAAACTTGGATTGAAAATATTAAACAGGTGAGGATTGTTCCCCAACTTGACCATTATGTTATTGAGGTAATTTATGAGAAAGAAATTCTGCAACAGCAGTTAGCTCCTAAGCGAATTGCTGGAATTGATATTGGGTTGAATAATCTAGCTACAGTCACTTTCAATCAAGCCGGAATTCAACCGCTCTTGATTAACGGCAGACCTCTCAAGTCAATTAACCAGTTCTTCAATAAATCTAAAGCCAAAATCCAAGCTAAACTGGGAAATCAAACGTCTCAAAGACTCCAAAAAATCTGTACGAAACGGAATTTTAAGGTAGAGGATTATCTGCATAAAGCCAGCCGATTAATTGTAGATTATTTGGTGTTTCATCAAATTGGAACTTTAATCATTGGTAGAAACCCGGAGTGGAAACAGCAAGTTAACCTGGGGAAACGCAATAATCAAAACTTTGTACAAATTCCTCATGCTAGATTGGTGGAAATGCTGCGTTATAAAGCCGAACTTCAAGGGATTTATGTGGGGGAACAGGAAGAATCTTACACCAGTCAAGCTAGTTTTTTAGATTTGGATCTAATTCCGGTTTATTCACCTGGACAAAAAGAAAAGCCATTGTTCAGTGGTCAACGAATTTGTAGAGGACTTTATCGGTCTTCTACAGGGAAACAATTCAACGCCGATGTCAATGGCTCGTTGAATATTATCAGAAAAGCAGTCCCGAACGCTTTTAGCAACGGGATAGAGGGTGTTGTAGTTCATCCCGTACGGTTAACCCCGGCTAAGTAAGACCTGAGATATTTGTCTATGGTTTTCCGAACTATTTTCCCTATTTTAATTTGATCACTCTTTCTCCACAATTAATATAGAGGACGTTTGATTTGCACAATTTCAAGCAGCAGTGCTTCCGCTTACTGAAAAACGTCGTTTTCCGTTGGCTTGGCTGCTGAGATGTACTCAACAGACAACAGCCAAAATTCAATTCGCCAAACCTGTTCCGAATTCCAGTCTTTTCTGGAATGATTAAGATTGATTGCCATGTCATGAACTGTGAGGGTTCGCCGTGATCCGTTCTGCTACATTACCCCTTCCGTATTCTGAGCCATTAGTTGCTGATCACAGTCGGTTACGACTCTTTTCAGGATCGGCAAATACTCCCCTATCCTTGGAAGTCAGCCGTTATTTAGGAATTGACTTAGGGCCAATGGTTCGCAAGCGCTTCGCTGACGGAGAAATTTACATCCAGATTCAAGAGTCAATTCGAGGCTGTGATGTCTATCTGATTCAACCGTCTTGCTATCCGGTCAATGACAACTTGATGGAGTTGTTGATCATGATTGATGCTTGTAGACGGGCTTCTGCGCGTCAAATTACGGCGGTTATTCCCTATTATGGATACGCCAGAGCCGATCGCAAAACCGCAGGTCGTGAGTCCATCACGGCTAAATTAGTGGCTAACTTGATTACTGAAGCGGGTGCTAGTCGAATTCTCGCCATGGATTTACACTCGGCTCAGATTCAAGGGTATTTTGATATTCCCTTTGATCATGTTTATGGTTCTCCGGTAATTTTAGATTACCTGATGAGCAAACAGTTATCCGATATTGTTGTTGTTTCCCCGGATGTTGGTGGAGTCGCCCGTGCTAGGGCTTTTGCTAAAAAACTGAATGATGCTCCTTTGGCGATTATTGATAAACGTCGTCAAGCGCATAATGTTGCAGAAGTCTTAAATGTGATTGGGGATGTCAAGGGGAAAACGGCTGTTTTAGTCGATGACATGATTGATACAGCCGGGACAATTGCTGAAGGTGCTCGTTTATTACGTCGAGAAGGTGCCCGTCAAGTCTACGCCTGCGCCACCCATGCGGTCTTTTCTTCTCCCGCCATTGAACGTTTATCGAGTGGGGTATTTGAAGAAGTGATTGTCACCAATACAATTCCCGTTATTCCCGAAAAACAGTTTGATCAGTTAACAGTTTTGTCTGTTGCGAATTTACTGGGGGAAACAATTTGGCGAATTCACGAAGATAGCTCTGTAAGCAGTATGTTCCGATAATCAGTTATCAGTTATCAGTTATCAGTTATCAGTAAAAAATTAAGACTTTATTGTTGAGCGTTGTAAATTCTTGACTACCCACTAAAAACTATACACTGATGACTGATGACTGTTTTAACATCCATGATAAATTTTTGCTTGACTTAAGCCGAAATCCCGTAAATAATGCAGCCAACGTTTAGCAATATCGGGGTTAAAAAAAGGCCCTACGGCTACTTTGGGTTCAAATAAACTATCTCGTTGATAAACTCCGGTTTCGGGTACGCCTAATAAAATCACTTGTTCGGCAATTTTGGGTAAATCTTCCCGTGTCCCCGGAATTACCACAAAATAAGCGGCGTTTGTTTTCCCTCCATAAACCCCATATTTTTGTTGGGCTTGTTCCAGTGCCGCTTCTGTTTCTGGACTCCAGCGACCATTAACGACACCTGGATCATAACCCATTGCTTGCAGTCGTCGTTGTAACTCCACAACAATTAATTTACTATAGTGCGGTCGTCCGAATAAGGGTTTATCCATCAATCAATAATTTTAGTGAATTGAGCGATCGCAGATTCCCTTCATGATTGTAGCGGTTTATTCGGGAGAATGGTAAAAAGAAGACTCCGTAAATCAGCTTAATCTTTTTAGATATTTTCTGCAAACAGATTTTTTTTAGAAGGCAAAAAAAGAATTAATTTTTTACCTTTTTGATCAACTGTTTCTATATCCAAAGTTTTAGCTTTATTAATATTTTAACTTTTTCAGATTCCTATAACTATAAATAAAAATACTAATTTTAATAATTATGAAGTAATATGAAGTCCTGAAATGTTTGCTATAAATAATTGAGCGGATGGCTAATAACTTTTTATCACCCCCTATTCCCTATTGTCTTTTCCCTTCTGTTCCCTGTTCCCTGTTCCCTGTTCCCTGTTCCCTGTTCCCTGTTCCCTTCAGATCAAGAATTTGATTTCCTGACGGCTCACTGCTGTCATTTGGCCATCTAAATTCATAAAATTTAATTCTAGGGCTTCTAACTAGATGAAAAATAAAGTGTAGAGTAGCATAATAGCCAGATTCTCAGTTTTGAGTCGAAAACCATAGAGGATAGTTCGATTATCTAGGATCTCGGTTTGAAGACTCCCGTTACACCGCCCGGTTAACGCCGGGCTGTGAATAAAGATGAAAAACCGAGCAACAAAACCAGATTGGCACGACATAGAAACAGTTGACACCAAACAAAAACTTGTGCTAACCTAGATTTAGGTCGAGATAGGTAGCATAAATGTTAGTTTTAGAATTTAAAGTTAGAGCCGCATTACAACAGCGCAAGGCAATAGATGAAGCTATTCGTACAGCCCAATTCGTCCAAAACAAATGTTTAAGATATTGGATGGATAACAAAGGGGTTAATAAGTACGATTTGAACAAATATTGTCGTGTATTAGCTCATGACTTTAAATTTGCTAACGAACTAAACTCTCAAGCTAGACAATCTAGCGCCGAGAGAGCCTGGTCAGCTATTGCTCGATTCTATGATAATTGCAAGCGGAAAGTTCCTGGCAAAAAAGGTTTCCCTCGTTTCAAGAAAAACTGCCGTTCGGTTGAATACAAAACAACCGGATGGCAATTAAATTTAGAAACCCGTAAAGCCATTACCTTTACTGACAAGAAAGGGATTGGACGGTTACGGTTAGTGGGGAGCTACGATCTGCATTTCTACCAACCCGAACAAATTAAACGAGTGAGATTAGTTAGACGTGCAGACGGCTACTATTGCCAATTTCTACTTTCAATTGACGTAAAGATTCAATCTGAACCAACCAACAAAACAATTGGTTTAGATGTAGGGTTATCAGCTTTTTACACCGATGATCAAGGTAATAAAGTAGATCACCCTAAATTCTTAAGGAAAGGAGAGAAGAAAATTAAGCGGTTACAGAGACAACTTTCTCGGAAACAGAAAGGGTCTAATAACCGCAAAAAAACTAGACAGCGATTATCTAAGGCTCATCTAAAAATCAGTCGGCAACGAAAAGAGTTTAGCAAGCGTGTTGCATACTCCGTCATCCAATCTAACGATTGGGTCGCCTACGAAGATTTAAGGATTAAGAACTTAGTTAAAAATCATTGTCTGGCTAAGTCAATTAATGATGCAGCTTGGTATCAATTCCGAGTTTGGTTAGAATATTTTGGTAGAAAGTACGGAAAAGCTACTGTTGCCGTTCCTCCCCAATATACAAGCCAAAACTGTTCAAATTGTGGAAAAACCGTAAAAAAATCCCTATCTACAAGAACCCATGTTTGTAGTTGTGGATGTAGTTTAGATAGAGATGAAAACGCTGCTCGGAATATTTTAAGAATTGGATTAAGTACGGCAGGACATACCGGAACTTTCGGTTTAGAACCGATAAACGCTTTGGGAGAATTGACCTCTACTTTAACGGGAGCAATCCCGTTGGGGCAAGTCGATTCGTTGAACAAAGAATCTCCCGTCACATCGCTTGGCGATTGACGGTGAGAGTGTCAATCAGTCATAATAGGACAATTTATCTTATGTTTGATCCAAACGCCTCTAATCCGATTCCTTTGTTCGATTCCGGTTTGGAGAGGGACAGTCGCCAAAACCCGGCTCCGATTACATTGGCTTCAGGAGAAAACCTCAACGGGATTAACTTCGGTAATACCCAACTCGGTTCCATCAGTGGCACTAAGTTTAATGATCTCAATCAAGATAGCCTACTCACCCCTGGAGAACCGGGTTTAGCCGGATGGACTATCTTTATTGACACCAACAATAACGGCACCTTAGAAGCCACAGAACCCACGACTCTAACCAATGCCAGTGGCGGGTATGCCTTCACCAACTTAACGGCGGGAAATTATACCGTTCGAGAAGTCCAGCAACCCGGATGGGTACAAACCACGGCTAACCCTGGCCCGGTGAGTGTGACCGGGGGTGCAGATATCACCGGAATTAACTTCGGGAATAATCAATCTGGTACCATCACCGGAATTAAATTCAATGATAGTAACGGTAACGGATTATTTGATGCGGGTGAAACCCCATTACAGGGATGGACAATTTTTGTTGATGGTAACGGGAATGGCGTTCCCGATACTGGAGAAGGAACCTTAGTGACCGGTGCTGATGGTCGTTACACCTTTGCCAATGTTCCACCGGGGAATTATACCCTACGGGAAGTACAGCAACCGGGATGGACACAAACCACGCCGAACCCTGGAGCCGTTGGGGTCAGTGGGGGTACCAATGCCATTGTTAACTTTGGCAACCGTCAGTTGGGTTCCATTAGTGGAGTCAAATTTAATGATCTCAATAACAATGCCACCTTCGATACTGGGGAAACCGGTTTAGCGGGATGGACAATTTTTATTGATGCCAATGGTAACGGAACCTTAGAAGCGACAGAACCCACAACGGTAACCAATGCTAATGGTGGATATACCTTTACCAGCATTCCCGCAGGTAACTATACCGTTCGAGAAGTGCAGCAACCGGGATGGGTACAAACAACCCCTAACCCTGGCCCAGTGAGTGTAACCGGAGGCTCCAATATCACCGGAATTAATTTTGGGAATAACCAATTTGGAACCATCACAGGCTTAAAGTTTAACGATACAAATACTAATGCCTTGTTTGATGCCGGTGAAGCCACGTTACAGGGGTGGACGGTTTTTATTGATGCCAACGGGAATGGTACGCTTGAAGCCACAGAAGCTGCTGCCGTTACAGGCGTTGATGGTCGCTATACCTTTGCCAATGTTCCCCCTGGGAATTATACCCTGCGGGAAGTTCAGCAAACTGGATGGACACAAACGACCCCTAACCCTGGCTCCGTTGGCATCAGTGGTGGCACGAATGCTATCGTCAACTTTGGCAACCGTCAGTTTGGCTCTGTCAGTGGCATAAAGTTTAATGATACAAATGCCAATGGTTTGTTTGATGCGGGTGAAACTCCGTTGGCGGGGTGGACAATTTATATTGATGCCAATGGTAACGGCACTCTGGATGCCACAGAACCGACAACTGTAACTGGAACAAATGGCAGTTATGTTTTCACGAACGTTCCGCCAGGGAATTATATCCTACGGGAAGTTCAACAACCGGGATGGGTTCAAACTGTTCCCCCAGCACAAGCTTAATTAGAAGTAAGATGAATTAAGCGTCACGGAACAATTGTTTTCTTTTTTCTGCACATAACTTTTGTAGAGGCGCGCGAGTTCGCACGTCTCTATATTTTTTATCGGGGTTAGATATTTTTCCAAATTGTTATTGATGATGAGGATTTCAGAAATTCATTAATAACAGCAATCAATTTCAACCTTATTTTTCTGGGAGATAATTTTGCTGTTTTGTTTCTCGGTTATTTTGAAAAAGGATAGAGCAGGGATAATGTCAGAGGTTTTTCATAGCTTGCGATCACTGATCCACATCAAAAGTTAAAATAAGACGGTTGGGCTGAATGGGATGTTAGTGACATCGCTCGGATACGACAGAGGGGAAATTGAGATCAAACTGTCTCAGAGTCTCCTGTTGACCGATTAACGTCTCTTTTGACATCAAAGTGAACATCTAACCTTAGAATATGATAGAACGGTATACTTTGCCCGAAATGGGCAATTTGTGGACAGAGACTTACAAGCTGCAAACTTGGTTACAAGTAGAAATTGCCGTCTGTGAGGCACAGGCAGAGTTAGGATATATTCCATCAGAAGCCGTTGAAGAAATTAAAGCTAAGGCGAATTTTGATATTAAGCGGGTGCTGGAAATTGAGGCAGAAGTCCGCCATGATATGATTGCCTTTCTAACGAATGTCAACGAATATGTAGGGGATGCCGGACGCTACATTCATTTAGGCTTAACCAGTTCCGATGTACTCGATACGGCTTTAGCGTTACAATTAGTGGCGAGTGTGGATGTGTTGTTAGAACGCACGGAAGCTTTGAGTCAAGCCATTCGTTATCAAGCGCAACAGCATCGAAATACGGTGATGATTGGTCGTTCCCATGGTATTCATGCTGAACCTATTACCTTTGGCTTTAAATTAGCTGGATGGTTGGCGGAGGTTTGTCGCAACCGAGAACGTTTGGTGCGTCTGCGTCAAAGTATTGCGGTGGGTAAAATTTCCGGGGCGGTGGGAACCTATGCTAATGTTGATCCGAGAGTGGAAGCGATCGCTTGTCGCAATTTAGGACTGGAACCCGATACTGCTTCAACCCAAGTGATTTCCCGCGATATTCACGCAGAATATGTGCAAACTTTAGCATTATTAGCGGCGAGTATTGAACGGTTTGCAGTGGAAATTCGCAACTTGCAACGCACGGATGTTTTAGAAGTAGAAGAATTTTTTGCTAAAGGTCAAAAAGGGTCTTCTGCAATGCCGCATAAACGCAACCCCATTCGCAGTGAACGCTTAACCGGAATGGCGCGAATTATTCGGGGAAATGCCGTTGCTGCTTTAGAAAATGTTGCCCTTTGGCATGAACGGGATATTTCCCATAGTTCCGTTGAACGGATGATTTTACCCGATTCTTCAACGGTGGCTCATTTTATGTTAGTTGAACTCACAGATTTAGTCAAGAATCTGTTAGTTTATCCTGAAAATATGCAGCGCAATATGAACCTTTATGGTGGAGTAGTCTTTAGTCAACGGGTGTTATTAACCTTAGTTGAAAAAGGCATTAGCCGCGAAGAAGCCTATAAAATTGTACAATCTTGCGCCCACACCGCTTGGAATCAAACTCATGGTGATTTTCAAGCTTTAATTAGGAACAATGATCAAGTCAAAGCCAAATTATCTCCTGAAGAAATTGATGCTTGTTTTGATCCTAAACATCACTTAAAAAACCTTGATCAAATTTATCAACGGTTAGACATTTAAACCTAAAAAACCAGGTTTTTAAGCCTAATTCATTGTAGGGGCGAGGCGCGCCTCGCCCCTACAGGAGTTTGTACCATTAATTAATGATGGCCATACTCATTACATCACCCTGACTTTAACCTTATGCTTTCTAAACCCATGATGCGATTATTTTTATTTTTATTGATAATTTTGGGGATTAACTGTTACCCTGTTACGGCTCAAAATTTCACGCCCCCTGTTACTTCTCCTCCTCCTCGCCCTTCTACTGCTGTTGTTCAAGATTATAACCAAGTTCCAGCAACCGAAAAATTAGTCGATATTAGAAGTGTTAATCTAAATATTCGTCTCGATATTCGCTATGCTACAACCAACAATTTTTTAAAGAAAAAAATCTATTCTGTTCCTCGTTGTTTGTTGCGTTCTGATGTTGCCCAACGCTTATCCAGAGTACAACAAAATTTAGAAGAAATGGGGTTAGGTTTAAAAGTTTATGACTGTTATCGTCCTCTGTCTGTAACACGACAAATGTGGGAAATTTTACCCGATAGTCGTTATGTGGCAAACCCGGCTAAAGGGTCTCGCCATAACCGAGGGGCGGCGGTTGATTTAACCTTAGTTGATTTACGCACAGGCGCTGAGTTAGAAATGCCAACAGCCTTTGATGATTTTACCGACAAAGCCGCTAGAGATTACCCCGGAAATGCTCCTCAAGTTCGTCGCAATAGTGACTTACTTGCTGTTAAAATGAAACAACAAGGCTTTATCCCTTTAATTACAGAATGGTGGCATTTTGATGCGCCGGGATGGGATCAATACGGCCTTTTAGATGTTCCTTTAGAAAATATTCGTTAGAACTCATTCCTGATTTCAGGGCTGTTTGATCCCCTAGAACAGGATAAAATAGCCCTTGGGGGGTTGTTCCAAAGCTCAAGCATCAACATTTAACAGTCAACCGTCAGTTGCGCCACAATAAAGATAGTTAATTTTTGAACTGACAAGTATGACAACTGCAACGGTAGAGAAACCTGCAACTCAACTTCCGCCTTTAATTCCCCGTGAGCTCCTGTTTGGCAACCCAGAACGCACGAGTCCGAGTTTGTCCCCCGATGGCAAATATTTGGCTTATATTGCCCCCGATGACAATAATATTTTACAGGTTTGGTTAAAAATTGTTGGACAAGAGGAAACTCAAGCCTTAACCCGTGATCCAAAACGGGGAATTCGATTTTTTTTCTGGACATATAACCCAGATCAACTGATGTATGTTCAGGACTCCGATGGGGATGAAAATTGGCATTTATATTTAGTTGATGTCCAAACCCATATTGTCCGAGACTTAACGCCTTTTCAAGGTGTTCGGGCGCAAGTGGTTAATGTAGATCACAAATTCCCCGATCAAATTTTAGTCGGAATGAACCTGAGAGATCCTCAAGTTTTTGATGTTTATCAGGTGAATTTAAAGAATGGGGCTGTTGATTTTCATACGGAAAATCCCGGTAATATTTTAGGGTGGACAGCCGATGCTGACTTTAAAATTCGGGCGGCGAGTTCTAGTACCGAAGATGGGGGGTTTGATTTATTATATCGAGAAACAACCGAACATCCTTGGGAAACCCTGCGTCATTGGGGGCCCGATGAAGAAGGGGGGGCGGCTTTCTTTTCTAATGATGGCAAAATTTTGTATATCGTGGGCAACCATGATGCCAATGCAGAACGATTAATTGCCTTAGATTTATCGACTCGTCAAGAAACAGTAATTGCTGAAGATCCTGAATATGATATTGGGGGATTATTAGCCCATCCTACAACCCGAAATATTGAAGCGGTTTCTTTCTATAAAGACAAAGAAGAATGGCAGATTCTTGATGAAAGTATTGCCGCAGATATTGAGGCGATCAAGCAAATTCGTCCGGGAGAATTTGGCATTAGTCGGACGTTATCGGATGAAAAATGGCTGATTAGTTTTGTCGTTGATGACGGCCCGGTGTATTATTATGTTTACGATCGCCCAACCCAAACCCACAGCTTTTTATTTAGTAATAAACCCAAATTAGAAGGCTTACCGTTAGCCTCAATGGAACCCATTTCTTACACCGCTTCTGATGGCTTAACCATTCAGGGTTATTTAACCAAACCTGTTGGTGTTGCACTTCCCGCCCCGACGGTGATGGTGGTGCATGGTGGCCCCTGGGCGCGAGATACCTGGGGTTATGACTCGGAAGCCCAATGGTTAGCCAACCGGGGTTATGCGGTCTTACAGGTGAATTTCCGGGGATCAACGGGCTATGGGAAAGCGTTTGTGAATGCCGGGAACCGGGAATGGGCTGGAAAAATGCACCAAGATCTCATTGATGGGGTGAATTGGTTAGTTGAAAATGGCATTTCTCAGCCGGATAAAATTGCCATTATGGGGGGATCTT
Organism: Planktothrix sp. FACHB-1365; assembly: GCF_014697575.1. Lineage (GTDB taxonomy): Bacteria > Cyanobacteriota > Cyanobacteriia > Cyanobacteriales > Microcoleaceae > Planktothrix. The sequence goes on from NZ_JACJSC010000006.1 coordinate 150,706, forward strand.
ATGGCGGATATGCTACGTTAGTCGGGTTAACTTTTACCCCTGATGTTTTTGCTTGTGGGGTGGATATTGTGGGGCCGAGTAATATTATTACCTTGATGCAAAGTATTCCGCCTTATTGGGAACCCATTCGCAAGAATTTCTATCATCGGGTCGGGAATTTAGACACGGAACCGGACTTTTTAAAAGCGCGATCGCCTTTATTTTTTGTTGACCGAATTGAAAAACCTTTATTAATTGGTCAAGGGGCTAATGATCCCCGTGTTAAACAGGCGGAAAGTGAGCAGATTTTTGAGGCGATGAAACAAGCGGGTAAGCCGGTGGAATATGTTTTATATACCGATGAAGGTCACGGTTTTGCCCGTCCAGAAAATCGTTTGCATTTTTATGCCATTGCTGAAGAGTTTTTGGCTAAATATTTAGGAGGACGGTTTGAACCTATTGGAGAACTTACCGGACATTGCGGTGTGATTAAATCCTCAACCTAGTTTTTAGAATATCCCCCTATTTTTAGGGGGATGATGCTAAAATAGGTGTAAATCCTTCCCCTAAATTATAAATATTAGAAATCCTATGTTTCAGTATATTCTGGGTATTTTATTTCCGATTATCATTGGATTTACACTGAATTCCTCAGTTAAGGTGATTAGTACCAGTGATCAAGCGATTGTTGAACGATTAGGGAAATATAAACGCACCCTAAAACCGGGGCTTCAGTTTATTGTTCCTGTGGTTGAAAAAATTGTTTATTACGATACAAACCGGGAACGGTTATTAGATATTGATCCCCAAGAAGTGATGACAAAGGATCAAATCACTCTTAAAATTAATGCAGCCGTTTTCTGGAAAATTGATGATTTACAGAAATTTTATTATAACGTTGAAACTAATAAAACAAAAGAAGCTATTTCTAATTTAGTTTTAACCACCCTGCGGGCAGAAATTGGGTTAATTAATTTAGAAGATTTATTAGCTAAAATTAAACAATTGAATAAAGGATTATTAGAAGCTTTAGCAGAAGGAACAAAAAGTTGGGGGATTACCATTATTCGAGTTGATTTGCAAAATATTACACCTCCGAAATCTCTACAGGATGCAACGGAACGCAAGCGAGTTGCTGAAAGTCGCAAACAGGCAGAAATTTCGGAAGCTCAAGGACAAGCTCAATCTATTCGAGTCTTAGCTGATACGTTAGGATTAAAAACAAATAGCCCTGAATTCTTAAAATTTTTAATTACAAAACAATATGTTGAAGCCAATCAACAATTAAGTCAAAGTCCTAATGCAAAAGTTATTTTTATGAACCCCAACCAATTAACAGAACCGATTACTCATTTAATGGAAAATGATCCTGAAAATACAAGACCTTCTATTATTTTACCTGATTTAGAACAAGTCAGCAAACCGCCATCTAATCCTAACACTCAAAAAACCTAGGATATTGCTCTATACTCCAACGACCCCAAATTGATTTTTCTTTCGTCACCACTTTGTCACTATTCCATGACTACAATGGGCTTAGTTTCAAATCAACGACTAAGGATTAAACCCATGAATAGCAATAAAAATAACCGTCTGTCTACTCGTACTAAGATTTGGATGGGAGTGGGTGCTTATATTCTAACAAGCGGATTGTCCGATGTTGCCAATGCTTCTGCACCTCATAATTTGAACCCAGAAATTTCATCCAGTATTTCGATTTCAGGGGCTACTTTCACCCCTTCTGAGATGTTACACGCAGCTACTGAAGGCGACAAAGATGGGAAAACAGATGACAAAGGAAAAGACAAGAAAGGTGATGAAGGCGGAGAAAGCGGAGAAAGCGGAGAAGGTGGAGAAGGCTAACATCTGATGATTTTTTGTATTGCTGATGTTCTCACAGCAGAAGAACTAGAAACAACTTTGACGTTACTTCAACAAGCTGAGTTTATAGATGGAAAAACAACGGCTGGACGGTACGTTAAAGAAGTTAAAAATAATCAACAAATCAAAACCGATACGGAGATTACTTCCGAACTAAGAACTATTGTTCTCCAAGCTTTAAAGCGTAACGAACTGTTTCAAATAGCAGCACGTCCTAAAGCAATTCGCCCGATTATTTTCAGTCGTTATGATGTGGGAATGTATTATGGTTCCCATTTCGATAATGCTGTGATGGGAGATGAATTTATTTCTCGAACAGATGTTTCATTAACTTTATTTCTCTCTGACCCTAATACCTATCAAGGGGGAGAATTAGTGATTGAAACTTCATTAGGGGAACAGAGTTTTAAGTTAGATGCAGGTTCGGCGATTGTTTATCCGTCTTCGACCTTACATCGTGTGGAAACAGTAACTGAAGGGACTCGCTGGGCGGCTATTACTTGGATTCAAAGTTTAGTTCGTGACCCATCTAAACGAGAAATATTGTTTGATTTAGATACCGCTCGTAGAAGTCTTTTCAAACAATATGGCAAAACTATAGAATTCGACTTAATTGCTAAAAGTCACGCCAATTTATTGCGGAAATGGGCTGATATTTAACCCCAATTTAATGAAAATGTAGGGGCGTTTAATCAAATGTCTCTACATCAGGGCTATAGTTTAAACTCCCCCACGTTTTCGATTTAAACACAACAGGAGAAAAGATCATGAGTCTGTATGAATCTAACGATGATCATAACGGTTCAGATGATTATTATCAACCGAATTCAGTAACAGGTGTTATCCCAACAAATTACACTTATTATGATAATAGTTGGGACAATAACGGTTCAGATGATTATTATCAACCGAATTCAGTAACAGGTATTACCCCAACAAATTACACTAATTATGATAATAGTTGGGACAATAACGGTTCGGATGATTATTATCAAGCCAATTCAGTAACAGGTATTACTCCAACAAATTACACTGATTATGATAATAGTTGGGACAATAACAGTTCAGATGATTATTATCAACCTAATTCAGTAACAGGTATTACCCCAACAAATTACACTGATTATGATAATAGTTGGGACAATAACGGTTCGGATGATTATTATCAACCGAATTCAGTAACAGGTATTACTCCAACAAATTACACTAATTATGATAATAGTTGGGACAATAACGGTTCCAATAATTATTATCAAGCCAATTCAGTAACAGGTATTACTCCAACAAATTACACTGATTATGATAATAGTTGGGACAATAACAGTTCAGATGATTATTATCAACCCAATTCAGTAACAGGTATTACTCCAACGACAAATTTAGATATTGTGACAGGAACCCATTGGGATGATGTCTTACAAAATCCTCAATATCAAGAGAATTTACTTGAAACTTTTGACGAGAACTATTATCGACAAACCAATCCTGATGTTAATTTAGCCATCACTCAAGGAACCCTATCTTCAGGTTTACAACAGTATATTTATTTAGGAGAAACAGAAGGACGTTCACCGAATCAATTCTTTGATGAATCCTATTACTTAAATACAAATCCTGATGTCGCAAATGCTGTCCAAGCTGGGGTATTTAATTCAGGTTTTGAACATTTTGTGATGTCAGGTGCTGAGGAAGGACGAAACCCCAGCACCCAGTTCAACACAGGATTTTATTTAGCACAGAATCCTGATGTTCTGCAAGCCATCAACAGTGGAGTTGTCAGCAATGCGTTTTCTCATTATACCCTGTATGGTCAGTTTGAAGGTCGGGTTGCAACATCAATTTAAACTGAAATAGAAATAGAAACCCGCTTTCTCCAAGAAATCGGGTTTCTAATATCAATGTTCAGTTAGAAATTCATATTCAAAACTTGCTTTAAAAAAGCAAATTCATCAGCAATTTCCTCAATTATTTTAGCAGTGGGTTTTCCGGCACCATGTCCGGCTTTGGTTTCAATTCTAATTAATACTGGATTTTCCCCTACATGGTTTTCCTGTAAGGTTGCAGCAAATTTAAAACTATGGGCGGGAACCACTCGATCATCATGATCTCCAGTTGTAATTAAAGTGGCGGGATAAGCCGTTTCTGACTTTAAATTATGCAGAGGAGAATAAGCATATAAAGCTTGAAATTCTTCGGGATTTTCCGGGGAACCATAATCAGAACACCAGGCCCAACCGATGGTAAATTTATGAAAGCGAAGCATATCTAAAACCCCCACCGCAGGTAACGCTGCTGCAAATAAATCTGGGCGTTGAATCATGCAAGCTCCAACTAATAACCCGCCGTTACTTCCTCCCATAATCGCTAATTTTTGAGAGGATGTATAGCCTTTTTTAATTAACCATTCCGCAGCACCAATAAAGTCATCAAAGACATTTTGTTTTTTCAATTTTATCCCCGCTTGATGCCAATCTTCTCCATATTCTCCCCCGCCTCGTAAATTGGCGATCGCATAAATTCCACCCATTTCTAACCAGACTAAACGACTAATAGAAAAAGAGGGGGTCAGAGAAATATTAAATCCTCCATATCCATATAAAATTGTGGGGTTATTGCCATTTAATTCTATCCCTTTTTTGGCTGTAATAAACATCGGAATCAGAGTTCCGTCTTTACTGGGATAAAAAATTTGTTGGGTTTCGTATGCGTCGGGATTAAAATCAACGTTAGCTTGGCGATAGATTGTACTTTCTCCTGTCACGAGATTGTATCGATAAATGGTATTAGGAGTGGTAAAACTGGTGTAACTGTAAAAGGTTTCGGTATCATATCGTTTTCCAGCAAAACCATCCGCCGAACCAATTCCCGGTAATTCAATTTCTCGGACAAATGATCCATCTAAATTAAAGATTTTAATTTGAGTATGGGCATCTTTTAAATAATCTGTAATAAATTGATTATTTAAAATGTTAACTCCTTCTAGGGTTTCTGAAGCTTGGGGAATCACTTCGGTGTGAGTTTTAGTATTAATATTAATAGCAATGACTCGACTCCGAGGCGCATCTAAATCCGTTGTAAACCAGAAGTTTTCTCCTTCATAATCAATAAACCGATAACTAGCTTTAAACTCTGAAATCAGTTCTATAACGGGGGAATTTAGTTGAGTTAAATCTTGATAAAAAACCAAGTTTTTAGGTTCAGTCCCCTGCCAAACGGAAATAATTAAATATTTGCCATCTTCCGTTAGAAATCCATTAAATCCCCATTCTTTATGATCAGGACGTTCATAGATTAAAGCATCTTCAGATTGGGGCGTTCCTAAACGATGATAATAAAGTTTTTGGAAATAATTCGTTTCTTCTAACGGTTTTCCCTCTTGAGGTTCATCATAACGACTATAAAAGAATCCTTGATGATCATGTGTCCAAGATGCTCCTGAAAATTTCACCCATTTTAAATGATCGGATAAATTTTCTTGGGTATTAATATCTAAAACTTTCCATTCTTGCCAATCTGAACCTGAAGTAGATAACCCATAAGCCATTAAATTTCCATCTTCACTAATAGACATTCCTGATAATGCAATGGTTCCATCAGGAGATAGGGTATTGGGATCTAATAAAACTTTTGGTTCCCCATCTAATGACTCTAAAACATACAGAACACTTTGATTTTGGAGTCCATCATTTTTAAAATAAAAATAGCGAGTTCCTTGCTTAAAAGGAGTACCATATTTTTCATAATCCCACAGTTGCGTGAGGCGATTTTTAAGGGTTTCTTTGGCTGGAATATTATTCAAATAAGCAAATGTAACTGTATTTTGGGCTTCAACCCATGCTTTCGTTTCTTCTGAGTCTAAATCTTCTAACCATCGGTAGGGGTCAGCAATGGTCACACCATGATAGTTATCAACTTGATCGCATTTTCGAGTGTGAGGATAGCTGAGGATTGGATTTTGTTCAGACATGAGATTAAACAATAAAGGGTAAACCAAAAGTTATCGGAATAAATCAACCTGAGATTACACTTATAGGGTATGTAAGCGCAACTTCACAAACCACTGGATGATAAAATTAACCGACTGATCTGATTATAATTCTAATGGGTCATTATTCTCCCAGAAAAAAGCGAGAAAAACCTCACACTTAAATTGAAAATGTATGAATGGAAACATTACTTACAGTCCTGCTTATACGCTTGTCCCGACTTATGACTGTTTTAATCGTTGTAGTTATTGTAATTTTAGAACCAATATCGGTGAAAGTCCTTGGTTAACGTTAACAGAAGCAGAAAAAATGTTAAAACCGCTTCAAAACCAAGGAATTATTGAGATTTTAGTGTTAAGTGGGGAAGTTCATCCGAATAGTTCTCAACGTTTAGCTTGGTTTCAACGGATTTATGAGTTATGCGAATTAGCGATATCCTTGGGGTTTTTACCTCATACCAATGTTGGGCCATTAACGTTTGCAGAAATGACCCAATTAAAACAGGTGAATGTTTCTATGGGGTTAATGTTAGAACAAATTACCCCTAAGTTATTAGAAACGGTTCATCGTTACGCTCCTAGTAAAGTTCCTGAATTGCGGTTACAACAGTTAGAATGGGCTGGAGAATTAAAAATACCGTTTACAACGGGATTATTATTAGGAATTGGAGAAACTTCTCAAGACTGGCGAGACAGTTTAAATGCGATCGCAACAGTTCATCAACGATGGGGACATATTCAAGAAGTAATTTTACAACCCCACAGTTTAGGAAGCCAACAAATAGGACACAGAGACAGTTTTGAGTTGCAGCAATTACCGGATATTATAGCGATCGCCCGTTCTATTTTACCTCCTGATATTACCTTACAAATTCCCCCTAATTTAGTCAACCATCCTAATATTTTATTAGCCTGTTTAGACGCAGGAGCGCGAGATTTGGGCGGTATTGGCCCCCGTGACGAAGTGAACCCCGATTATCCCCATCCCGATGATCAAACCTTACAGGCCATTTTAGCTCCCAATGGGTGGCAATTGGTGCGGCGTCTACCTGTTTATCCTGAATATGATACTTGGGTTGTTCCTGACCTACAAGGGGTTGTGAGCAAATGGCGAAAAAAGCTTGCGATTTCGCAAACACCTGTGCTATATTAAATAACTGCATGGTCGTGGCGGCATAGCCAAGCGGTAAGGCAGAGGTCTGCAAAATCTCCACCCCCGGTTCAAATCCGGGTGCCGCCTTTAAAAATAAATCTAATTGTAAATTGTCTGTTGTTTCGCCCTACGAAGCCATGCGGTATCAAGACATCATCACGATAGAACCTGGAAAGCGAGGCGGTAAACCTTGTATTCGTGGAATGCGAATCACCGTTTATGATGTGCTGTCTTACCTAGCTTCAGGTATGACCTATGAGGAAATCCTGGATGATTTTCCTTATCTCACTCAGGAAGATATTCTTGCTTGCTTAAGTTATGCGGCTGACCGAGAACGACAAACATTAATGACTCAAGCATGAACCTACTGTTTGATCAAAATCTGTCACCTCGATTGGTCAATCGTCTTGCTGATTTGTATCCTGACTCTCAACACGCTTCCTTTATTGGTTTAGATCAAGCAGACGATCGCCTACTGTGGGAGTATGCAAATCAACGTGGCTTTACTGTTGTAACCAGAGACTCTGATTTTAGTGAGTTGAATGTCTTGCGAGGATTTCCACCAAAAGTGATCTGGATTCGACGGGGTAATTGCTCAACAAATCAGATTGAAGAAATTTTGCGATCGCATTATCAAGACATCATCCAGTTTTACGAAGATCCTGCTCTTGGAGTGTTAGCACTGTATTAGTATAGTTTTACCGTCCTATGCCACCGGATTTGCTCACTATATTTGGGTTACAGTTGTAGGTTGCAGGGATAGGTTGCGATCGCCTACACCTGACGTTGAAGCTTTTCAAGATTACCCCAATCAAGTTTGCAGTTTATAGTGCTAAGAAGGATAGAATGCGATCGTGAAATATGTGTTATGCTATCTCATAAAGCAATTGAATAGCTCGGTGTTCAACATATATTCATGGACACGTATAAGCAGGTAGCTGAACCTAATGCAGTTGCTAAGGCAAGGTTTGATAGGAACTGTGCCTTGGTTTACCTTGACTTTCAAAACGCACTTGCTCCAGCCGAAAGGCGCTGTGTGCGACGCATTACTGCTTGGGCAAAAATATACTTTGTTGAGTTTTATAGAGGTAGTCCTGTCTTCTTAAGTAAATCAAATTACATTGCAAACAACGAGAACTTAAGCAGTGACGTAGGTTTGAAGCGTGAGTTTGCTGACCCATACCGCCTTCAAGAGTCAAATCCAAAAGTCAAATCGCGGCATCATGTAGATCCACTGTGGGATAAGGAAACTCACGATAAGTGGGTTGAAGAGCATGAGTTGGAGGTGCGTCTATTTTGGGCACGAAAAAAATACTTAGATCTTGGTGATCCGGAAGATATAGCAAATGTCAAGGCAAATTATGAATTGTTAGGGATTGAACCTTTTTCCAATTCTGAAACAATCAGACGTGCGTATCATCAAGAAGCTAAGATTTTTCATCCGGATCAAGGTGGAAATGCTCAAAACTTTGCATTGCTCGAAAAAGTCTACAGAAATGTATTAGATAATGCAGTTAAAAATGAGAATAAGCTTTTAATGAAGCAAAAAGTGTAAATGTTTGAAGTTCATTATTTTTCTGATAATTCAGTAACTTTCTCAAGAAATCTAATTGCGCTTAGTGATCTCTTAACGGTACTAGGAATTAGGCAGAAGGCTCAGTATCAAAATATAATTAAACGCCACGAAGAGCGGCTATCCCAATTTCCTGAAGAAGCATATACCAATGATCTTGCCCCTTTTGGTCGAGAAAAAGAGATTTTTGTAAGTGGGAACAAGCGAAAGTTTATTAATCTTCGCCAATCTATTATTTGTGTTCACCAAGCAATTAATTTAGGAATAATTACTAGCCAATATGGATTCAATTTCTTGCAGTGGTACGCCGATATTGTTGAGAGTGGTATAGAGCAATGGTATGTTGAAAAGTCTGAAGAGGCTCTTCAAGATAGCTTAATTATGTTAGCAGGCTATGGAAGAATCGTCATTCGGCAAGAGGTGACTATTCTCGATAATTTATCGGATTCTGATAAAAAGACTCGACGTTTTGATCTTGTTGAATTTGATAATCCTAGAAAAGCAGTTAGAATTCGAGAGCTTAAGAAACATACAATTACAATCAATCACGTTCGAGAGGCGATTGAAAAGCGACGCTATTTGGAACTTGCAGTTCAGAAATATCCTGGAAAGCGAGTAGACTTTATATTTTGCAGTCCTGCTGGAATTGAATCTAGTGCTAGTAATTTTATAGACCAATTTGATAATATCTACTATGAGGAAATGCAAGAGTTAAGCCTACGCTTATACCTGAATGCTTTAGATCATACCCCTACTGACGGCTGGACACATTTCCAACTAAATGTATTTAGTAAATTTCAAAATATTTTGCCAGAGCAAAAGCTTTTACGAGCAGCAGAAGATATGAAGCGCAAGAAAAGAAAGTAGTTTTTTAACTGAATAAAATTCAATCATCTGCTTTACCAACTGATAAACAGACGCTCTTTGGTTACAGCCGCCACAGGTAACAGGGCAGTCTAACTATTATTAGGCTGAAAAATTATGGCTATCCGTCAGAACTAGATGGATAGCAAAATCTTTCAGCCTTGTTCTGCGAGATAAACAATAATATTGAAACCAGCATTTAGAAAAAACTCCTCTATCTGTCGGCTTGTCCAATATTCAACTTGGCGTTCATAGACAAAAGTTTTGGCTCCCATACATTGCTACTACCCTAATTTAACTTCGCTATTGAAAGATAACTCACAAATACTGCTACAACCGAGGACTTAGCCACATAAAGTAGGTAACGTGAAACCAAACATGACTCGATTGAGCGCTCGCATTAAGTTCAATCAAGCATATAATGCGATCGCGGAACGTTCTAGTGCAGCGCGATTGTTAGACAGTGACCTTAATATGCGCGACCATCTTTGTGCGTTAAAGCCCATTCACCATTCGGCAATTGTGTTGCTTTGAGATCGTCATTTGGGAATTCCACCTCGTCTCCCTCAGTGCGATCGCCAATTTCAAGATAGGTTACATTTTCCTGGGATCGATTAATCAGTTGATGGGCGATACCTGTCCCTGCCTTAAATCCATAGCAGTCTCCAGGATGCAAAACGAATTCCTCTTCGCCCAGTACCAGCGTTGGGCTGCCTTCCAATACCAGGATAAATTCTTCTTGCTTTGAGTGGCTGTGAGCAAGTGCAGAAATTGCACCCGGTGAGAGATGGGTTAAATTAACTCCAAAATGAGTTAACCCAAAATACTCACCCAGTTTTCGCTTTTGTCGTCCCTGAACAAGGGAAGCATAAGGCTCTGGGTATATTGTCTTACCGAGGGGTGCTGAAATCAATTCTGCTGAAATTGGGGATTGCTTCACAACTCATCCTTCCTTACTGTGTAATGGTTGAGCGGTTTATATCGTTACGTCGTGTCCTAGTTTTGCACGAAACTGTTCTAGGGGAGAAATCTTTTGACTTTTGGATAAACTCTATGGGGTTAAACGTAGGGATTCAAGTGGGATGAAAAAATCAATATATCATTTTTTCCTGGTTTTTTGTTGTTCATGTCTTTTAATGTTTGGTAACATAATTTAAAATTAAAACCTCATCTATTTTACCTCGTTTTAGAGCATTAGAGTTAATACTGCGGGTTGCAGAAACAATAAAAATTGTTTCTTTATAATCTTTATACAAATCCAAGATAAAATCTGTGGCTGAATTACTCAACATCACATTACATCGTTTTTCGGTTAATTCATCAACCACCTGTTTTAAACGTCTTTGTTCATTTTGATTAAAACCATTAATATCATATCCGGTAAAAGACGCGGTATTAGAAACGGGATCATAAGGAGGATCAAAATAGACAAAATCGCCTTTTTTTGCATCTTTAACAGCTTCAGCAAAATCAAGATTTGAAAAAGTTACTTTATTTTGATTAAAATAATCATTAACTCCCCTTAATACCGCCTCATCTAATATATTCGGATTCTTATAACGACCAAAGGGAACATTAAACTGTCCTTTAGAATTAACTCTAAATAATCCATTATAACAAGTTTTGTTTAAATAAATAATTCGGGCAGCTTTTTCAGCTTCAGAGAATTTACTATACTTTTTTGAACGATCAATTCCTCGAAGATCATCATAATATTCTTTGGAATTTTTCGCTTTGTGATCTTTTAAAATCTCAATGAGTTCTTCAACATTATCCTTAATCACTTTATAACAATTAATTAATTCCCAGTTACTATCATTCACAATTGCTGTTTTAGGTTGTAACTCAAATAAGAGTGCACCTCCTCCTAAAAAGGGTTCAAAGTATGTAGCTTTACCGATATTTTTAGGAAGATATTTTAGGATTTCCGGTAATAATTGCCTTTTACCTCCCGCCCATTTTAAAAAGGGTTTAACCAAGGGATTTTTTTGCACAGTCACAGACTAATAATTCCTTCAAACTTTAGGAGCATAGTCTATTTTAGATTAAATTGAAATTTTAGTCAATATGCACGATTTACCCAAAATACTGCATTATTTGTTATTCTATTCAACGTGAACTAACGAACAGCGTCTAAAACTTCAATGACTCAGCCGATTTATCAGCCCCCTTTTAATCTAAAAAACGGTTTCTTGATGACCATTTATGGGGCTTTAAGAGCCAGCCGAACTTGGGAAAAGACCATTAATTTACCTGAGCCTCCCTATCAAGAAGCGGTATTTTCTGGGGCGGGAGGGGTTCCTATTTACGGGATTATTGCTAAACCCAAAAATCCTAAAGGGACGATTGTTTCTACCTATGGAATTACGGGGACTTTAGAGAATCAATGGTTTTTAAAACTGGGGGGAAGAAAAGCATTTGCGGCGGGTTATGCGGTGGTTTTGTTTGACTGGAGAGCCCACGGAAAAACAGCAGAATTATCCCCAACATTAACATCCGATGGCTTATTAGAAGGAGAAGATTTTGTTAGAATTGCGGCACAATCTAAACGAATGGGTTGTCCGACTCCTTTTTGGTTTACGGGGTATTCTTTAGGAGGACAATTAGCATTATGGGGAATTAAAACGGCTCAAACTGTCAATCAATGGGGGCTAGATTTAAACTTAAAAGATTCCGATATTGCTGGGGGGGCAGTGATTTGTCCGAGTTTAGATTCTAATCGTTCTTTAAGTTATTTAGTCCAACATTCTTGGGGAAAACATTTAGAACGGGCGATTACAAAAGAACTGAAGAAGTTAGCTAAACATCTGTATCAGTATCATCCTCATGATATTGATTTAGAAGCCATTAAACGAGCGAATTCAATCTGGAGTTTTGACCATGAATTAGTCATTAAACGGTTAGGGTTTAAGAGTGTTGAAGAGTATTATAAAGCCAGTGGTGGGTTACAGTTAATTCCCCAAATTCATAAACCTACATTAATTTTATATGCAGAAGATGATCCCTTATTTGAACCTGCAATTATTCCTGAGTTGAAAGCTGCAAGTTATCACAATTCTGCCATTGATTTAGTTACAACTCAATATGGGGGTCATGTTGGATATATTAGTAGTAAATCTTGTCAAAATGAATTTAATGATCCAGATCGGTGGTGGGCCTGGAATCGTATTTTAGATTGGTTTAACCAGCAAGAACAGTCTTTAGAAACGGATAAACATATCAATTACAACCGTAAATTATCGTAAACTTCAGAAGAATTTTGATATAAAAGTAAACCCATAATTACCGAAATATACGGTTGACGAAATACTCGGAATAGCTTATCTAAGCTTAATTTCTCATCGAATTGTAGAGTTTATAACTAAGATAAGATAGAATTTAGGCAATCGTTAACGGAATAACCAGAAGTCCGACTCAAATGACAATTTGAAACGATTGATTTTCAATTACCAGAGTGCAACCCAGATGGAAACCCTGCTTATTATTTTAGGATTATCGGCTGGAGCCGCCATTGCTGCTCAATTTCATAAACCCAAACCTGAACCTCCTCCTAAAGAAAAATGGGATAAGGAATGGGATGTTGAGACAAAAACCCGAATTAAATATCGCCGAAATCACTAATATTCTGTTTAAGCTTGAGATGACAAATTGTCTCAGGGGTCAATGTAGGGTCTGTAAGCGCGGCGATCGCACCACTAACAGGTGATAAACTTTAACCTCTGGGACTATTAAAATCAGCCCCATTTATTGTAAAATTCAAAAGGATTGGGGTTCTTCTTTTTGGGGATAATTAACGATGAATATTAGCGATTTCTTTGAATTAAGTGCCGGGAAATGGTTTTCTCAACGCACTCTACACAATTTAAAATCGGGGGAATTAAAAGCGGGTAAGTCTAATTTAATCATTGAACATTTACCGAACAACGATGGGACGGTGATTCAAGTTTGTCAGCAGCATAAGATTGACCCGACTACAATTTCTGGAGGGTTTCGATTAACGTGGGAGGGAACAATAGAAGGAAACTCTAATCCAGAGAAGGGGTCTGCTATTTTAGTTCCGATTATCTATCCTGATCATCCTCAGCAAGGTGAATTATTACAATGTCAAGGCACAAATCCCAATCAATCTTTATCGGGATGTTATAGTTTAGGAGAAGATGAGGTCTTAACTTTAATTACAGAATCTCCTAATTTTTATGTGGAAGAACGGTTATGGTATTTGATGCCTAATCTTAGGCTTCGTACCAGTATTGTTAAAAATAATACTGGTTTAACTCAAGCGTCTTTTTGTTCGGAAATTCGCATGGGATTAAAATAATCGGGGTTGACGGTTAACCGTTTTCTATTCCTGATAAAGCAAAACTGGCTATTTTCCAAGGAGATATTATCATACTGCTAATTTCCTGGGATTCTTCTAATAAATTGACGGGATAGTCTAGGGTTAATCCCAGAGAATTATCCCATTTTAAAATAGTCTCTTCTCCTTGGGATTCATAACATCTTAAAATCCAGCGTTGCGGTTGGGTTTCTGCTGGTTTGAATGCCATTAAAATTAACGATTCCGATCCTAATTCTAGGAAACTCTGGTAATCGGTTAATTCAGATGTTGTTTTAGATAAACTAGACGCAACAGGAGGATAAGTTTTAACCTGTAACGGACGGTTAAATTCATAGCCTTTTTGAACGGTTTTGGCTTGTTTCCAATCTCCCGTATGGGGATAAAGGGCATAACTAAATTGATGAGATCCTAAATCGGCTTCTGGGTCGGGCCAAGTTGAACCTCTTAATAGTGTTAATCGTAATTGATTCGGTTGAGCATCATAGCCATATTTACTATCGTTTAAAAGACTAATTCCATAGTCTGATGTACTGATATCTGCCCAATGAATCGCCGGAACTTCCCATTTGGCTTTTTCTGGATCGGTTTGGGGATTTGTAGACCGTTGAATCACACCGCAAGGAATTTCATAACTGGCTGTATCCGCAGAAATTGTTAGGGGAAAGGCGGCTTTGATTAAAATATGACGCTCTTGCCAATTGACGGTTGTTTCAATTTTTAATAGGGGAGAATCTTGCTCTAAACTATAATCTTGACAAAAATCTGATTGCTGGAATTGTTTAATAATTCTCAATTTCCAAACTATAGGCCCTTGTTCTATCCATTCAATGGATTTTAGTTGCGGAGACGGTAAGGGATGTTGTTGATAATTCGGATCGATATTCCACCCATCCCAATATTGTCCTGAATCTTCAAAGGCTTGTAATTGATTTCCTTCTCCGGGTTTTAGGATATTACGTTGATGAATTAAGTCGAAAACCTGTTCTAAATTTCCGGTTTCGGAATTAATAATAACTCGCAAAATCCCATTATCAAAGCTAATCTTTTCCGGTTCTAACTGATAACTATTGACAAACTCGTTTTTTTCTGCTAAACTTTTAGTAAAATGGGGAATAGGTGCGCTCATATAGGGTGTTTTCCCCGACGTTTCAAGGGTTTCAGCCTCCTTCACCCCCAGCCAATAGACTCGATACCCCACACTCGGAACATTTTTTGCTAAAAATAACAGTTGCGGCGTTTCCGACCTTTCTCCCCGGAGTTGGGAGGGTTGGGCTATTCCCTGAGTATCGTAAATTTCCCAAGAATTATCGCCATTGGGAATAGGGACAGCAACAACCTCTGAGCGTGACCAGTTCAGGGAATTAAAGATAAAAATCGGTTGGGCGTTCAGTTGGGGTGGGGGAGGAAGAGGCGTAAAATTAGCGATCGCATCAAAAGATTGTTGTAGAATCTCTTCTGCTTTTGTGATGGCGGTTTGCCAATCTTGATTCGCTTGTTGGTAAACGGAAGAAATAGAAGAACCGGGTAAAATATCGTGAAATTGGTTGAATAAAACTTGCTTCCAAGCGGTTTCTAGTTCCCGTTGGGGATAGGAAGACTGGGTGTAAAGGGTTGCGAGAGTTGCAAACAGTTCCGCTTCATATAATAGCGTTTCACTGCGACGGTTATAACGTTTTTGATCGGCGTGAGTAGTATAGCAACCGCGATGGAATTCTAAATAAAGTTCATCCTGCCAGATGGGAAGGGATACGGGGGGATTATTCAGGACTTCTTGTAAATAATCGGCGACGGTTTGAAAGGTAAATTGAGGGAAAATAGCAGATAGATTCCAGCGTCGAGTTATTTCTAACATATCACGGGTCGGCCCTCCCCCATGATCGCCAACTCCTGGCAACCATAAACTCTGATTTAATCCGGTTTGGGTTTTCCAGTCTATCGCCGCTTTAAACATTTTAACGGGTTCAACTCGTTCACCAATTAAAGCCGTCATGAAACTCACAATTTGAGTTCCATCTAACCCTTGCCATTGAAATAAGCCGTAGGGAAATTTTGTACTATCGTTCCAGCGCAGTTTTTGGGTAATAAAATAGTTGATACCCCCTTGTTTAAAGATTTGGGGAAGTTGCCAACAAAATCCAAAGGTATCGGGTAGCCAAGCAACGGTGGAAAGTTGACCCATTTTTTCTAAAACATAATGTTGTCCGTATAAAACCTGACGGACGATAGATTCTCCATTAATCAGATTGAGATCTGGTTCTACCCAAAGTCCGGCGGCGATTTCCCAGGTTTGCTGTTGAACCCTATTGAGAATTTGGCTAAATAAATCAGGACAGTTTTGTTCTATCCATTCATACAGAACGGGGGAAGAATGGCAAAAAATTAGTTCAGGAAAATCCGTTTGTAAGTTCAGAACTGATTCAAAGGTTTTCTGCGCGACTATCCAAGTTTCTGCTATCGGCCATAGCCAAGCTAAATCTAAATGGGCGTGACCGAGTAAGCGAATTTGATAGGATGGCAATTGTGGAATAATCGACTGTAAGGTTTGACGAAGTTGAATCAGACTATTTTTAAATTGGGGAAGCTGTTGGGGGAGAGTATAGCCAGAAATAATCTCTAAACGTTCTAATAGGGAAATTAAGCTGGCTTCAAGGTTGGGGTTGTGGAGTTCGGCGTTTAAAATTATCCCCAAAATTTCTAATTCATCGGCTAAAAATACCGGGTCAATTTGGGAAGCGTCCGAGACTTCATACCAACACCAGGAAGAAACCAATGCGCCTCGGTCATGACCGGGACTGACTAAATTTAATTCCACCTCAAACTCATCCCCTGGCTGTACCGAGGGACTTAATAAAATTCGGGTATAACTATCAAATAAATCTCCCGCTTGGACAAACTGATGATTAATATAGATTTGAGCCTCTTCCGCCCACCAACTTAAGACTATTCTTAAACTTAAACTGGTTAACGGATAACCGCGTAACTCAGGGGGAACTATTATTTTTTGTCTTAATCTCAAATTCTGTTGTCCTGCCGCCCAAGCAATCTGTCCCCGTTCATTGATTTCAACAAGTTCGCCAACCTGCATGGCGTTGATCACTTGCCATTGGGGTTGAATATTAATCTGAGTCAACCCACGCAATTGTTCTGCAACTTGAGTGAGTTTGAGGAGGAGGGGGGCTGTAGAAAAACACATGATCTGTTATAGTAAAGGGGGGAAAATCCTAAATAAACCCATTGTTGCCATGTCTGTTGCTGACTCCGGGCCCTACAAAAGTCGATTATTTAATTTTATCTCTCAAACGGCTCAGAAATTGACCGATGAGGGAAGTCGAACTTGGCGCTATTTTAAGTATGCCACCGAGATGACGTTGCAAACGGCACTGTATCCGGTTTATTTTCTCCTGCAAACCGTTCGAGTCACTCGCCAAAAATTAGCAACGACGGTTAAACAGTATTTTCCCCAACTTGCATCCCAAGTTAAGACTGAGACTTCGCAACCGCCAGACGTTGATACTCCTATTGTTCAGGTTCTTAATACAGTCGTTACCCAAACTGAATCTCTATTTCAAAATTCGATAGCCTCTCCACCCGTCACCTTAGACATTCAAGGGATAGCCAGTCAAGTTGACTCGCAAACGTTGGTTCTGGTTCAAAAAGATAATATTATTTTAGATAGTCTCAGCGTTGAAGAACAACATCATCTTCAGCAACAGATTGTTTTAGAAGTCGCCAACTATTACTATTTTTATCAACATTTAGCGCAACAGCAAAACCTCTTTCAACCCCAATTACAACCGACGTTCCATTCTCCTCATATTTTATCTCCCATTCGGTGGTTTTGGCAGGTGATGAGTTGGGTACAAACCAGTCCGGTTGCGGTCAAAATCAATTGTTTTGGAGAAGCGAATTTTGCTGAGTCTAGTTCCTTTCCTTACCCTTCTCCTCAATTGATTTATACCTTAGATGGTGCGATCGCACAAGTCGAAGATTATTCAATTGTTCCCCTTTCCCACGCCACCCACAACATTGTTCAACACAGTCAAACCTGGGGACAAACGGTTATTCAAACTTGGCAAAAACCACCTCAAACGGATGTCGTAGTTAAATCAGAATCTCCTTTAGAACAAGGGGTTGATGAATATTTTTATAAGATTCAATCTTTAATTTTAGCGGCTGTTGATTATTTCTTTGGTAACCCTCATCCCCCCCTAACTTCCGAAGAAAATTCACAACAATTTTCGGGTGTTATTTCGACTACAAACTCTTCTCCCGCCTCCTCCCTTCCCCAGGCTCTGGTAGAAGATCCTTGGTTAACCCCAGAAGCGCGCGCTGAGAATATTTTATCAAAGCTTAAAAACCCTAAAACTGCCAAATTCCGTCCCGCTTCCCCCTCATCCACCCCCTTAACCCAGGATAATAATACCCAAAAGCGAGTTGGGGAGAAAGTCGAGTCTTCCTTAAACCGCTTCAAAACATCACCAACCTCAGACAATCTTTCCTTAACTTCCCCCACTGCTCCAAAGCCCTTGACAAAATCTCAAAATTATGCTATAGAATCCCCCCAAATTTCTTCTAATTCATCGACCCCAGAAGCCAAACCCGACTGGTTAGAAGCCAAAGTTACCGCCACCGGATATATTAAACACCCCCTAGAACGAATTTTAGGGTGGTTAGATCAAATTATGGTCAAGGTTGAAGAGATGATTGCTAAAGCTTGGTATTGGTTAACCCATTATCAGAAAAATTAGGCAGACTTGAAACGGTTGAAAAAAGACCCTATAGGCGCGCACAGATTCCCTATTATAATATTAACACAAAGCCATCTTTTGTCAAGGGGGCGGAAAAGAATCCTTAAAGGAAAGGATATTTTGAGATATGATGATAAAGTTGTGCTTCCGGCATAACATTTATAAATAGACTCTTGCAGCCCCGGAGACATTCATCAATGCTGACACTAAAAATCATCGTTAATATCGTCGTTCTGTTCTTTGTAGCTTTATTCGTGTTTGGATTTTTGTCCAATGACCCGGCGCGGAACCCCAAACGCAGAGACTTAGAATAAAGCAGCCTGGAAGTTGTCTCAACAGAAGTTGGGGCATAAAAATGGAAATAATATGCCGACAACCTCTGTGAACAAAATCCTTGATATGATAAAACCTTTAATTGTCATTAGCCATGCTCCCCTAGAGTTTATGGCTAATGACATTGTTTTAGCCCAGTCCCTTATGCCATCGAGTTCGGGCTATTGTGTGGAATTCTGTTACTGAAGTATGCCCTACCCGGTCTCGCCTCCTGAACCGCCTCCTTTGATTCGTACCCTGCCTTCATCAGATACAACTCAAGCAGGGAAGATAACAGTTCTCAATGAATTAGGGCAACCCTCGCCTTCATTCTCAATTTCTCCCAAAGTTACAACTCACGCCACCCTGACCTACCCCCTTCCTCAAGCGACACCAGAGGAAGTCAATCAAGTCTCCGCAGACTTACTCGGCCCGCCTGTAAGTCCAACGGTGGAGTCCGAAACTGTTTCTCCCAGCCCATATCACTTTGATTCCAGCGTTTCCTTTACCCAAACCGATCCTTCTTGCCCGACTCAAACCTGTCACAAAATCGCCATCACGCCTCCTCCTGAGTCCCAACAACCCACCGTTATCCCGGTTCCCACTCCAGCAGATCTCGTAGAAATCACCGCCGATCGGCAAGAATATGATCAACAACGGCAAATCGTCATCGCCGAAGGCAACGTCATGGTGCGGTTTCGTCAGTCCCTGATTGATGCCGATCAAGCCCAAATTAATTTAGTCAACCGTCAAGTGATCGCCGAAGGCAATGTCGCCCTCACCCGAGGAAATCAGGTGATTCGGGGCGATCGCATGGACTATAACTTCGTCCAGAATACCGGGTCAGTATACCAAGCCCAAGGAACCGTTTCCACCCGCACCGCCGCCACCGATCTCGCCATTGTTGATCCCTTAGTTACGGGTACGACCTCCACCCTTCCCTCCCCCATTAGCGATCGGATTACCGCCGCCCAACCCGTGCAGAAAGTGAGTGCTGATACCGGATTAAACGCCACCGTATCCGCCGGAGGGGGGTCATTCTTTGGGGTTCAAGGTACGGTTAATCGTCTGAGATTCGCCGCCGAGCGCATTGATTTATTCGGCAATGGGGGATGGGAAGCCCAAAATGTCCGAATTACCAACGATCCCTTTTCCCCCCCAGAACTAGAAGTCAGGGCTGATACCGCCCGATTTAACCGTATTTCCCCCCTGCGAGATGAACTGATTACCACGCGATCGCGGCTGGTTCTCGATCAATCCTTGAATCTGCCTTTGTTTCGAGAACGAACTGTCCTAGATCGCACAGAAAAACAACCACTCCCCTTTTCCATTGGCTATGATCTCAAAGATTTTGGGGGCTATTTTATTCAAGGGAATCTTCCGACCGTTCCCCTGGGCCCGGTAACTTTACAAGTCGCTCCCCGACTGTTACTCCAACGAATTTTTCAAGATAACCTTACCCCTTTTGAGCCAGCCTCTTTAGGGTTAGAAGCCCAATTATCAGGAGCCCTTACCCCAACAACGGAATTAAGAGGGTTTTTATCCCTTAATACCTTAGAAAATTTCCCCGATCTCAATGAACAAGCACTGCGGGGGAGTGTTCGTGTGCGCCAACAATTGGGGGCTGGATTTGCCCTCAACGGAGAATATAGTTATCGCAACCGTCTGTTTAATGGAACCTTGGGCTATCGTACCGTCCATAGTAGTTTAGGGGCTGTTCTCACTTCTCCAGTAATTCGTTTAAATGCTCAAGGAGCTCTATTCAGCTTTCAAACTTCCTATCAATCGGTGAATGCAAATACTGATCGCCCTGAATTATTGAAACCCATTCGTCCGAATGATCGGGTAACATTAGATCGGTATGAAGCCTTGGGAACTTTTATTTATCCGATTTTATTATGGCAAGGAGAAAGATTGCCTGCTACTGCTACAGAAGGGTTACGGTATACGCCTCAACCGGTGATTCCCTTTTTGAAATTAGCGTTTATTACCAGGGGTGTCACAACCCAATATAGTGAAGATTATTCCCAATCTTATCTAAGTACATCCGTCGGACTGCAAGGACAATTAGGTCATTTTTCTAAAGACTTTTTAGACTATACAGGATTTAGTGTATTTTATACTCAAGTTTTCTTAGATGGACAATCTCCATTTTTGTTTGATCGCTTAGTGGATCAACGAGTGCTTAGTATGGGATTAGTTCAACAAATTTATGGGGGGTTAAGGGCTGGAATTGAATCGGCGGTGAATTTAGAGAATGGTTTATCATTAAACAATGAGTTTACTTTAGAATATAGCCGTCGCACCTATGGGGTGATTCTACGCATTAATCCAGTGCGTCGCATTGGTAGTATTAATTTAAGAATTAGCGATTTTAACTGGGTAGGAACTCCTGACCCCGATTTTGGAACTCCACCAGAACCTTAAGTCGGGATGGGGGGACAAGGGGATGGGGGGACAAGGGGATGGGGGGACAAGGGGACGGGGGGACAAGGGGACGGGGGGATGGGGAGCGGGGGAGGGAGGGAAATCATTAACTTCAGTAGAGAGGCACTATGGTAAGTTTCTAAACTGACAACTGACAACTGACAACTGATAACTGATAACTGATAACTGACAACTGACAACTGACAACTGATAACTGACAACTGACAACTGACAACTGATAACTGACAACTGATAACTGATAACTGATAACTGATAACTGACAACCCCCAGGAGGTGATTGCTGTGTTTGCTTTAGAATTTCCGTTCCCGGATAGGGAAGACCACCCAACCCAAGCCGAAACCTTGAACCAGCCCTCGGTGGAAGCTTCGGCGTTACTGAAGTATTATGGTTTTGATTTATCGGATCAGACTTCTGAACAAATTGCGGCTGAGTGGCTAGAACAATATGAAGCTTCTTGGGTGTTTTTGGCAATTTTAGAAGCGTTATATCAAGGACGTTATAAAGCGATTTCTGTACAACAAATCTTAATTTATTGGCAACGTCGGGGACAAGCGATTTATCATTTTACCTCTGATTTTGAGCGTTTAATTTGTCATCGCTTTCCGCAAAATTTATTACTAAGGAGTCAAAATTCCGAATCATTACCGACTCAGGAAACCCAGGAAAAAACAATAGAAAAAGATATTAAACCAGAAATTAATTCCGAATTAAAAACCCATGAAACTGATAAATTATCCCTTAAACATCCTGATTTTTACAGGAAGTTAAAGGGATTTATAGATAATAAAACTCCAGAAAAAAAGAAGGATTGATTAGGGACTGCTATTAATCGGATGCGGTGACATTTTCATAAACTCCTTTGTCTCGTTTGACTAATTTCGTAAACCCAGCGTTTTTATAATCGGAATTAGAGGTGGGAACTGAAAGCATCGGTGCACTGATGACACGGCGCACAGGAGCATCTTCAGGGGTTTCTCCTAGGGCACACTGGGCCAACTGGCAAAGTTCACCCCAGGTTTTGATCTCCCGGCTATAGGAGTGCATCACTTCTATCGTTTGGTTGTTGCTTGGACAGAAATAATCGTAGATTGGCATAGCAAGGCTTTCTATCACAGTGGGTGACGATTGATATCTCTATTATGGAGGGTTTTGCTCAAAGTTTCACCCCCCCAAAAAAAGGGAAGACCCAAACCGGATGCAATTTTACCAAAATCAGAGATAATACGGAAGTTGAGGTTGTGATTCCCATTCATTTGCTCAACAACATCTCATCCTCTATCTTGATCAAGAAGACAAAATACACTTGGCTTTGAGGCTGACTAAAAAAATCATGAATTTGACGGGGGTTTTAATTTTCCTAAGACTATAAAATTGAGTTTATATTAAAAAATTCTGACTCTAACCTATTCTAATGAGGATGTATCGATGAGTGATTTTAAACCAACTCCTGAAACCAATATGACAACTACTCAACTGTTAGATCGCTATCAAATTCATGATGCTAACGCCTTAAAAACTTGGGCTAGTTTGCATGGAATTTATAAACAGGATGGTCAATTTACTCCTTCAGAAGTGGATTTAATTGATCATGTTCATCATCATGTTTATAATTTAGGAATGACCGTTGATGAATATCAAAATTTCTTAAATCAGCGCCTAAATCGGGTACAATCGAGTGTAGAAGCGGAACCCCCTATTGTTCAGCAAAATCCGGTTCCTGATGAGATTACAACAGAAGCCTCCCAAGCTTTAGAGTCATTAATGGAACAGTATTCCGAAGCGATTGAATTGATGGGGGAACGCATTGCGGATCATTTTATTGATGAATTAGATTTATCCGTGATGCGACATTTGGCAAAAAAAGTTAAAGAACGTCAATTATTAAATGGTCAAGCGGCTAAACCGAATCGTTTTTTAAGAACCATTCAAGCGGTACTTAAACCTAAAAATAGTCCTTTATTACCTTCTCCTTCTCCTGAAGAAACGACTGTACAAATGGAAAGTAATCATCGCTTAGGTTAAAGGATTTTTAAAGGTGTTAGCTGTTAACCGTTAACACCCGATACCCGCCACCCTAGTTAACAGGCAAGATGCCTGTTCCACACACCCGACACCCGATTTTGATCGAATGGACTCATCTTTAAATCCCAAGAATTTTGTTAAATATTTGTATCAACAGGCAAATTATCATTTAGCACATCAACAAGTTGATGAAGCGCTGTCTGTGTGTTTGGCGGCACTGAATATAGATCCAGAGTATGCACCGATTTGTAAAACATTAGGGGTAATTTGGCAAGTTCAAGAAGATTTTGAACAGGCGGAATTTTGGTATCAAAAAGCTTTAAGATTAAAGCCAGATTATGCAGAAGTTTATGGAAATTTGGGAGATATTTTTGCTGACAGAAAAGATTGGGGAACCGCAATTTTATATTATCAAAAATCGATTCAATGTAATCCTAATATAGCCGTTATTCATCGAAATTTAGCAAAGGCTCTGACTCAAGTGAATCAACTCGATGAAGCGGATATTTTTTGGTATAAAGCGTTTCATTTAGAACCCAGTTTAGGACTATTTTCTGAACATTTAGTCTTAGGAAATCGACTGTTTCAAAAACAGGAAATTGACAAAGCAATTTTTTGTTATCAGAATGCCATCCAATCTAACCCCCAGGGATATGAAGCGTATCATAACCTAGGAGAAGCTTATCATCAACTGCAACAATGGGATAATGCAATTCAAGCTTATAGCCAAGCCGTTGAAAGAAATGATCAATTTTTTCCCTCTTATATGGTCTTGGGGAATATTAATAAACAATTAGGCAAATGGGAAAATGCAATTCAAGCTTATCAGCGTGTGATTGCCTTAAATCCGACGGCTTATTTACCTTATTTTCAAATTGCAGAAATTAAGTTTAAATTACAACAATGGGATATGGCGATCGCCTTTTACCAAGAAGCCCTAAAATTAGAAGATAAGAACCCATTTATCTATTTATCTTTAAGTCGAGCTTATAGTTTTACAAAACAATGGGAAGAAGCGATCGCCGTTTCAGAAAAAGCCCTAAATATAAACCTGAATTTACCCCATTCTCATACCCATTTAGGGAACTTTTTATCAGAAATTGGAGAACTTGAAAGATCGATTCAATGTCATCAGAAATCCCATCAATTAAGGGGATGGACTGCCAGCAGCGAGAAGAATTATCACTTTACCAAAGATTGGTTTAGCGTGAATATTCCGAACTGGGATAAAGCCCTTCATGCTTTCGCTGATCTTCCCCAGATTCAAGGCTTAGAAATTGGCAGTTTTCAAGGGATGTCTGCTTGTTGGTTACTGGATCAGATTTTAACCCACCCAACAGCAAAAATGACGTGTATAGACTTAAGTTTTAAAACAGAATTTGATCAAAATATCGTTAAAACTGGAGCATCGGAAAAAGTAATTAAATTAGAGGGATATTCTCAAGACATATTACCCACTCTTTCCCCTCATACCTACGATTTTGTTTATATTGATGGCTGTCATTTAGCCTCAGTTGTTTTGCAAGATGCGTTACTATCTTGGCAATTACTAAAACCGGAAGGAATCCTGATTTTTGATGATTACGAATATCGAGATCCTGAACATCCCGAAGAAGATACTCATCAAGGCATTGATCAGTTTTTGAATAGCCTCTCCCAACCTGCAAAAATTTTACATCAAGGCTATCAGTTAATCCTGCAAAAAACGGTTTAAGCTTTTATGCTTCAAACCATTCTTGCGCTTCTTCCCATCCTTGACCTTTTCTAACAATAACAGGTTCATCGGCGGTTAAATCAATAATTGTTGAAACTTGATAACCTGGATCTGAGGTATCATCAACAATAATATCGACTAATTTTCCTAAACTATCGTACAATTTGGCTTTATCAATTTGACCTTCTATGGGCAACGCAATCGGAGCTTGACCTTCTTCTTCTGTGGTAATATGGGCAGACGTTGAAATAATTGGATTACCCAAAGTTTCAATAATTGATAAACACGCTTGATGATTGGGAACCCGAATTCCGGTGGTCTTGCGTTTGGGAGACATGACTAATTTAGGAACTAATTTAGTCGCGGGTAATAAAAACGTGTATGTCCCTGGAATTAAGCGTTTAATTAACCGATAAGCTGAGTCACTGACAATGGCATAATCAGTAATATTCGATAAGGACGAACAGAGGAAGGTCAAGGGTTTATCATTGGAGAGTTGCTTAATGCGTCGGACTCGTTCAATGGCCGACTTAACGGTTAAATCACAGCCAATGGCATAGACCGTATCCGTCGGATATAGCATCAACGCGCCATCCTTGAGGGCCTCTTTGATTTTTTCTAGGGTACGTTCTTGAGGGTTTTGGGGGTGAAGTTCGTAGAGAATTGCCATAGTCAAATGTTGTATTTTAGAGAATAAATTTTATAGTGATTTTAAGACTAACAGACTAACGACAAATTATGGCTAAAATTGCTTATTTTCAATGTCCCACTGGGATTTCTGGGGATATGTGCCTAGGGGCTTTAGTTCATGCCGGGGTTCCCATCGATTATTTAAAGGAAAAGTTAGATTTACTGGGAATTGGGGCGGAATATCAGTTTAAAGTCAAATCTGTTCGTCGTCAAGGACAGTTGGCCACTAAAGTTTCCGTGAATTTAACTCAACAGCAACCCTCCCCAAAAAACATCCATTCCCATCATAATCAGGATCAGGCTCACAATCATCTGCATCAAGATGAAATTCATCCCACCCATAACCTCAGCCCCACCCGTCATTTATCCGATATTGAAGATATTATTCTTAAAGGGAAATTACCGAAACAGGTAGAAGTTTGGAGTTTAGCAATTTTTCGGAAATTAGCAGAAGCAGAGGCGGCTGTTCATGGCATTCCCTTAGAAGAGGTGCATTTTCATGAAGTGGGGGCGACGGATGCCATTGTGGATATTGTGGGAACTTGTTTGGGTTTAGATTGGTTGAATATTGATCAATTTTACTGCTCAAAATTACCCACAGGAGGAGGGACAGTTTGGGCGGCTCATGGTCAATTGCCCGTTCCGGCTCCGGCGGTTTTAAAGTTATTTGAACTGGGGAAAGTTCCGGTTTATAGCAATGGAATTGAACGAGAATTAGTTACACCAACGGGTGCTGCTATTATGGTGACTTTAGTTGAATATTTTGGAGAACCTCCAGCTTTATCGATTCAAACCATTGGCTTAGGGGCAGGTTCTCATGATTTTCCCATTCCTAATATTTTACGGCTTTGGATTGGAGAACACAATCACCTTTATAATCCTGATATGGATTCAAAAAGTAATCCAGAAATC
Source organism: Planktothrix sp. FACHB-1365 (assembly GCF_014697575.1). GTDB lineage: Bacteria > Cyanobacteriota > Cyanobacteriia > Cyanobacteriales > Microcoleaceae > Planktothrix. The sequence goes on from NZ_JACJSC010000006.1 coordinate 177,327, forward strand.
CAAACAATTTCGGAGACAATTGCGGTTTTAAAAACTCAAATTGATGATTTAAGTCCTCAAGTGATTTCTTATACGTTTGAGTTATTATTTCAAGCGGGAGCCATTGACGTTTTTAGTCAACCCATTACCATGAAAAAGTCTCGTTTAGGAGTCTTATTGACGATTATTTGTCACCCCGAAGACCGTCAAGCTTGTGAAGCGATATTATTTCGAGAAACGACAACGTTAGGAATTCGTTATACCCTGCAAAATCGCAGTATTCTCAAACGGGATATTCAAACGGTTCAAACCCCTTATGGTGTTGTTCGCATTAAGGTCGGGTTTTCGGGAGAAAAGATTACGAATGTTCAACCGGAATATGAAGATTGTGCCAAACTGGCTAAACAACATAAAATTAGTTGGTTAGAAGTCCATCGATTAGCCTTACAAAGTTGGTATAATTTGCCTTAAAATTGCGAATAGAGAAGAGAGATCAATAATTAAGCTTCTATGTCTTATCCTAAAAATTTATTAAGAATTTAAGCTTAATTTCTGTTGCTCTTTATACTAGAATTAGCATTGGAGAGCCAAAATCATGAGTTATCTGTTTGGATCTGCTTTTATTCTACTGACTTATTTAACCATTGCAGGGTTTAAATTAGACCGAGAATACCAACGGGGGGTTGTTTTCAGATTAGGGCGAGTACAGGCGGTGAAAGGGCCGGGTTTATATTGGATTATTCCCGCCATTGATCAAAAAGTTCAAGTCGATATTAGAACAAAAACCGTTGATATTGAACCCCAAGAAACAATTACATCGGATAGTGTTACCATTCGCGTTAATGCAGTTTTGTATTACCGTTTAATTGACCCATCTAAAGCAATTGTTAAAGTCGAAAATTATGAAAAAGCTGTTTATCAAGCGGCGTTAACAACCTTGAGGAATGTCATCGGTCAAAACAGTTTGGATGATGTTTTACAAAATCGAGATAAAATTAATCATAAAATTCAAGAAGTTGTTGATGAGATGACAGAATCCTGGGGAATTATCATTGAACGGGTGGAAATGAAGGATGTTGAAATTCCCACTTCTATGCAACGTGCTATGGCAAAAGAAGCCGAAGCATTCCGCGAAAAACGAGCGCGTTTAATTAAAGCTGAAGCGGAACAAGAAGCTTCAATTAAATTAGCAGAAGCCTCCCAACTGATTATGAAAAATCCCGCAGCTTTAGAGTTAAGGCGGTTACAAATGTTATCGGAAATTGGCGCTGAAAATAATACTACAACGATTGTTGTACTTCCTTCAGATTTAACCTCATTAGCTCAAAATTTAGCCGTTAAACCCCAGTCCAAAACTTCTCTTCCTGCGAAAACCGAATAAAAAGGTTTTTCAACCCTATTCCCTATTCCCTACCACTATAGGCTACAAATCTAAGGGTTAAAGAGAGATTGATTAATTTTCATCCCAAATGAACCCGTTTAAGATTAAGCTAGAAGTTTAGACGTTTTTTCTTGAATCACCATCATGAACTTCCCGTTATCAACAACAGATTGGCTAGAGCTTTCTAAGTGGGTTGGAATTGCGACTTTAGCTTTTGCCGCAATTACGGCTTTAGCTTTTATTTTTAAATGGGGAATTCGGTTTAGATTAGTTGGAATCACGGCCTTTACAGGGGTTTTAACCGTCGGAGTTTTTGGCTTAAGTTTAGGTCTATTTTATCATGTTGAAATTCCGGGGGCAGTCCGTTATAGCCGGGTTTTTGATGATGGCGGTAGACAAATTGTAATTGCCGTTCCTCCTAATATTACCGAAACTCAATTAAACGCCACATTACGTCAAGCGGCGGCGGATTTATATTCTCCGGGACGAGGTGGACAATTCCAAGAAGCGTTGTTAATTCGTGCCCGCACTCTGGTTCACCCGAATGAAGATGTGTCTCAACCCGTCTATTTAGGTCAGGTGAAACGTTCTGTAATTGAACGAGAAAATGATAACCTAGACATTCAGATTTTTAGTAAAAATCTGGGTCGTTTACAACAGTTTAACTCTTAAATTCTGTTGAAGTTTAATCCGCCTTTTGAACGATTAAATGGGTCGGTTGATATTGCAGAATAAATGTTGTCATTATCTCTCGTTCTTCGATAGTTGGAGTGGCTAAACATCCTGATGTTCCCGTTTGAGAAACATAGGAAAAAGCCGAAGGATCATAATGCACCCCTAACCCTAATCGTTGGGTAGAAAAAGTGGGTGTAATTCCTGACCAAACCCCCCCAAATTCTCCGGGTGCCTCTTCTACAACACCCGGAGCATCAAAGGTATAAATCCCAAAGGGTAAAGGCGTTTGAGAACCGGGTTCATCGGAGGGAATTTGTAGACCAATGCGTCCAGAAACACAACGGACGGTATTAATAATTTTACCCGTATTATCGATTAATTGGGTTTGATAAACTTGTAAACCGCCTCCAATTTGTTCCTGAGTTTGTGTCGCCACAATTTTAGAGCCTGGAAGGTTTAAAATATCAGGATTAATAATCGTTAAAAATGCCGCAGCAACCCAACGATTTGTCCCGATGGGTGTCCAGATTTCACCTTCGATATTCACAGACTCCCCGCTAATTGTAACCGGGGTTCCATTTTGTAAAACCTCAACAATTTCACCATTAGGAGTCGAACGAACATTGAGGGTATCACCCGGAGTGTTAACAATAGCAGTCGAATTCATATCACCCTTTGCCAGCTAATTTAATTTATTCTATCCTATTTTTTGGTATATGCCATCTCTCCCATAATATAGGTGGCTTGAATGGCTCGATCATCTCCTAATATAATCAGTGTAAAGACTTTTTCGGCTATTTCTAATCGGGTTTGATTAGATAAAATTTGTTGATTTTTTAACCTCATTAACGGGGTTGCATTACAGTTTATAACAATAAAATCTGCTTCTTTTCCAATTTCAAAGTTACCAATTTTATGATCTAGTTTTAATGCTTTTGATCCGCCTAATGTCGCTAAAAATAAGGCTTGAAAGGCGGATAAGGTTTGGCTTTGTAATTGTGCAACTTTATAAGCGACCTTAGCAGTTTGCAGCAGGGAAAAACTGGTTCCCGCACCAATATCGCTTCCTAAACCCACGTTAATAGGATGAATTTTAGATTTAGCTTGATGGAGTTTAAACAGTCCGCTTCCTAAGAATAAATTAGAGGTTGGACAAAATGCGATCGCCGATTTTGCTTGGGATAACCGTTTAAATTCATCATCGCTTAAATGAATACTATGGGCAAAAATTGAACGGTCTCCCACTAAACCTGCTTGATCATAAACACCTAAATAGTGTTGAGCTTCGGGAAATAATTCAGCCACAAATTCAATTTCTTTAAGATTTTCGGAAAGATGGGTTTGTAAATAAACATCAGGAAATTCTGTTAATAATTTTGCTGCTAACTTTAACTGTTCAGGACTGGATGTAATCGCAAATCGAGGGGTAATAGCATATAGTAAACGTCCTTTTTTATGCCATGTTTGAATTAATTGTTTCGTTTCTTGATAAGAGGTTTCTGGGGTATCTTTTAAATAATCCGGTGCATGACGATCCATCATCACTTTACCCGAAATCATCCGTAAATTTCGCTGATAAGCTTCTTCAAAAAAAGCCTCAACGGACTGGGGAAAAACTGTGGCAAAAACTAAGGCGGTTGTGGTTCCATTTTTGAGGAGTTCATCAAGGAAAAATGCTGCAATTTTTTGAGCATATTCTCGACTACTAAATTTCCGTTCTGTGGGAAACGTATATTGATTTAACCAGTCTAACAGTTGTTTTCCATAGGAGGCAATCATTTCGGTTTGGGGAAAATGAATATGGGTATCAATGAACCCCGGCATGATTAATAAATCGGGATGATGGGTCAGGGGAAATCCTTGATATTTGTCTTTTAAAGTGTTATAATAGTCAAAATCTTTAATAATGCCTGCTTCTACCACTAATAATCCATCGGGAATATAACGAACGCTGTTCTCTTCTGATTCATAAAAGGGATCAGCAATAAAGTCTAAAAATGATGAGCGGAATAGTTTTAAGTTGGTCATAATTGAGAGTTATTAGGAGTTGTGAGGTGGTGCGTGCGCTGGGCTTACGCACCCTACGGGGATGGAGTTTGAGCCAATTTTTCATAAAGACGAAATTGAGCAATTTTATAAATTTCTTCTAAGGCGGTTAGTTTTTCTTCCTCAATAGAATGATTAAGCCGTTGTTCAAAAGCTGATAAAATACTGGCTTTTGTATGATTTTTAACGGCAATAATAAACGGAAAACTGAATTTGTTTTTATAAGTTTTATTTAATTGATGAAATTGTTGATATTCAGAAGGTGTTAAACAATTTAACCCAACTCCTGCTTGTTCCTTAACCGAGGCTTCTGCCATTTTTGCTTTACTTCCTAAGTCAGGATGAGCGCAAATTAACGCGAGTTGTTGTTGTGAATCACTATTTTTAACAATATCAACCATGGTTTGATATAATGATTGAATATCTTCAAAAGGTCGTTTTAACCAAGCTTGTTCAGCAACCCAAGGAGATGCTTCAAAAATAGCTCCTAATGTTGTGATAAATTGCCCTTGAGTCATTTGATTTAATGCGGATAAGGAATAGCTATTTGTCATGTCTAACTGCCTCGATAGGTGCTATAAGACCAAGGTGAAACTAATAACGGAACATGATAAGCGACGGTGGGGTCAGCAATGCCAAATCGAATCGGAATTTGATCTAAAAATAACGGTTGAGGAAGAGATTGATATTGGGTTTTAAAATAGTCTCCCACCGCAAAGACTAATTCATAGATTCCTACTTTGAATTCTGTTTCTGTTAATAAAGGATTGTCGGTTCTCCCATCGGAATTGGTGACTACTGTTTTTAACTGAATTCGTTCTCCTGTTTCTACATGAATTTGCCATAATTCAATCCTTAAATTAGCAGCAGGACGACCATTAGCCGTATCTAATACATGAGTTGTGAGTTTAGCAACCATAGGATAAGAATTGAAAGGTTAAAATAAGTTTCAGAAACCGGGTTTCTAATTCAAAACTCTAACTTTTAAACAAAATTATTGCAGAAACCCGGTTTCTTACTGAGAGGTCTGACTTTTAAACAAAATTATTGCAGAAACCCGGTTTCTAATCGTTTACTGAAATGGCCCCCCTAGAATCGTTTTACATAAAGCATCTGTAACATCACGTTCCGTTTCTTGTTTCAATTGTTCATACCATTTTTGGGTTAACTCTGGGTCTTTACCATAAATCATATCTGCACGTTTTCGAGCTTTGAGAACCAGGGTTGATGTGCGTTCTTTGCGCTCTGCTTCATATCGTTTTAAGGCATATTCTACGCCTAAATTAGTCGTTAATAAAAATCGAGATAATATTTCAGCATCTTCCATCGCTTGACACCCCCCCTGTCCTAAAGTTGGAGTCGTAGCATGAGCCGCATCTCCTAACAATGCAACTCGACCTCGAACAAAGGTTTCTAAGGGGTCTAAATCATGAATTTCTAAACGGTTTGACTCATAAGGATTTAGACGTTCAATTAAACGTTGAACGGGAAACGGCCATCCTACAAAAATCTGCTTTAATTCCTGTTGACGATACTCAGGTTCAACCCAAGTTCCTTTGGCCATCGGACAACCAAAAAAATAATAAAATCGATTATTTCCTATGGGCATCATCGAGGCACGTTTACCCTCTCCGACATAAATGACCCAGGTATTTTTATCGCCTAAATCTTCCTGAATTTCGATTAAACCATTCCAATTAACATAATCAGCATACCGCAATTCCACCGAATGACCAACAACATAATCGCGTAACTTAGAATGAATTCCATCCGCCGCAATTAACACATCGCCACTGGTTTGATATCCATCAGCAAAATAGGCGGTGACTCGATGTTCATCTTGTTCAATTCCAATACATTGAGCGTTGAGTTTAACCGTTTCCGTATCGTTATTAAACGCTTTTAAGAGTAAAGATTGTAATTCCGTCCGCGAAACCGGATAAGGTCTTTGTCCGACCGTTTCTATCACCGGATGTAGAGAAATTCGATTCAATAATTCATGGCGATGACTGCGATATTCCATCACATCCATCAGTCCCCCAATTTTAGCAACTTCATCACCCAACCCTAAACTATTGAGAACTTTAACCCCATTTGACCAAACTGAAATTCCAGCACCGGCGGGACGAATTTCGTTTGTTTTTTCATAAATTTCAATGGCATATCCTGCCCTTCGCAGGGTTAAACCTGCGGTTAATCCGCCAATTCCTGCACCAATAATAATAACTTTAAGATGATTCATAATATTAAGGGTTAGAAGATGGCTCTAAGGCAATTTGAGTATAGAGTTTTAAAGCCGAACTCCAAACTAAATAACCTTGTTGACTTAAATGCAAACCATCCGTGCTTAACTCCGGTCGTAAATTGCCGTCGGCATCGGTAAATAAAAAATGTAAATTAAAATAATAAGCACCTTCTTCCTCCGCTATTAATTTTAACGATTGATTGAGATTCCGAATCCGTGCATTGGAAATTTTTAATAAACGGTCACGCCCTTCCCAACTAGACTGTTTACCACTATGGGGAAGAATAGATTGGACAACAATTTGAGTATCAGGATGTACCCAACGTAAATCTCGAATAATTTCCCGATAATTATTTAAGAGTGTCGTATCGTCTACCCCGCGAATTAAATCATTAATCCCAATCATGACAAAAATAATGTCTGGTTGAGTAATATCAAACAACTTAATTCGCTTTAATAATCCGGCGGAAGTTTCCCCAGAAATCCCTTGATTTAACCAAGTTTGTTCTGGGGGTAAAAGTTCAGACGGAAACCACAAACTTAAGGAATCTCCCGCCAAAATCCGTAAATGTTCCGGTGAGCGCTCCGCAACAGCATTCGCTTCCCGCTTTAACTGTTCAACCCACTGTTCATATGTCCAGCGATGACGAGGGACACCGACCGAATTGATTAAAGCCGAGTCCGATGTTGATTGTAACTGAGTGGCCCCAAGAGCATCCGTTAACGATGATGTCGTTGCACCTGAAACAGATTGCCTCTGCATTATCAATCCCAGAATGATAAATAAGAGTAACCCATTGCTGATTAAAGATATCCAAGCCCAATGGGGAATCGTTTTTGAGCGAATGAACACTGGATTCCAATACTGCTTAAACAAGACTGACTCAACCTAATCCGTCCATTTAACATTTAACATCCCTTTCCCTGAAATGGGCAAAAAAAATACCCCGGCTTGGGGAGGAGGGGGAGATGGGGGGAGGGGGAGATGGGGGGAGGGGGAGACAAGGGGACGGGGAGACAAGGGGACGGGAGAGGGAGAAGAGGGAGGGGGAGACGAGGGGGAAATAATTAGGTTCCGCACTCCGCACTCCGCACTCTTGACGCACTCCGCACTCCGCACTCCGCACTCCGCACTCCGCACTCCCCACTACTAACTCCGCACTCCGCACTCTAATTAATAACGACTACTAACGCTACTCCCTTTACCGGGAAAACTAGAACCCGAACTGCCTAGACCGGGGCCAACGTCATCTTTGAGGAATCCTGCGTAGGCTTCCATACCGTGTTCGGCGATATCCAAGCCTTCAAATTCTTGTTCAGGATGAACCCGTAACCCAACGGTGGCTTTGAGGGCTAACCAGAAAATCGTACTCAGAACAACGGTAAACCCGCCAATGGAGAGAATACCGAGAATTTGTACTATTAAATTAGCACCGCCAAAAACTCCAGCCATTAAGGTTCCAAAAACGCCACAAACTAAGTGAACAGACGTTGCACCAACGGGGTCATCAATTTTGATGCGGTCAAAGAAACCCACAGAGTAGACAACAATTACCCCAGCCAAGCCACCAATAATCACAGCGCTCAAATAGCTAACAGAATCACAGCTTGCGGTAATCGCCACTAAACCCGCTAAAATCCCGTTAATAATCATGGATAAATCCGGTTTACCATCCTTAAACCAGGATGTAGCCGTTGCAGTAACCCCGCCCGCCGCTGCGGCTAAGTTAGTTGTAACAGCAATATAGGGGATTTGTTCGTTGGCGGCTAAAGTGGAACCGGGGTTAAATCCAAACCAGCCTATCCACAGAATTAAACAGCCCAGGGTGGCAATACTCATGTTATGACCGGGAATGGCGCGAGATTGTCCATCAGCCCCATATCTCCCTAAACGGGGGCCAAGGAACGCAGCCCCCATTAAGGCCGCCCAACCCCCAACGGAGTGAACGGCTGTTGAACCTGCAAAATCTTTAAATCCGGCTTGGGCTAACCATCCCGCACTATCCCAAACCCAATGACCTGTAATCGGGTAAGCAATCCCAACCAATAGCAAACTAAAAAGTAAAAAGGCAATAAATTCAATGCGTTCAGCCACAGCCCCCGATACAATCGTTGCAGCTGTTCCAGCGAAGGCAACTTGGAACAGGAAATATAACGAAACGGGTAATCCTGCGGGAAAGGGACTTAAACCGTAGGTTTCTGACTGTCCGGTGAGGAAATAACCGCCTCCACCAATGAAGGGGTTTTCTCCTCCAAACATAAAGGAAAATCCAAAAGCCCAGAAAATCAGGGTCGCTAAGGCGAAGACAATTAAGTTTTTCGCTAAAACGTTAACCGCATTTTTCTGGCGACAGAAGCCGGTTTCTAACATACAGAAACCCGCGTTCATAAAAATCACCAAAATGGAAGCGACTAAAACCCACGCAATGTTTAAATAACCCTGAACAATTTCTGGGGTGAGGGGGGGAGCATCTTCTTGAGCAACGGCGGCAAAACCCCATACCCCAAAGATAATCGCCGTTAACGGGATACAGGCTAACCAACTGGGAGACGGCCATCGAGAATGCTGTAATTTCAGGATTAGAGCATTGATTTTAGCGGTGAAACGACTCGTCCTTTGCTGTCGCCGTTTTCCTGGATATTGAGGTGTTTTGGGAATAAACATCGTGTTGGATTTATGAATTGATATCAGTAGAGGAAATAAATTCCACAATTCTAGGGAGTGATGCTAAATCAGTTACAGAATCAATCACGGGTTTTGTTTTTTGAGTTCAAGGTTATACGCAAGTGATAGTGTTCATCACCCTTCGAGAAAAGCCCCGTGCTTAACTCTCAGTTTGTGCTAGTTGATGAAAGGCTGACGTCATCCTCAATGGCATCAACCAGAGGTTACGGCTAGTTCAGCACCTTCAAAGGATTGCTAGTAGGTGGCTGATTGTTAACTAAAGTGTTAACAATTTTTGATAGATTTTTAACAGATTTTCTGTATTCAACAATACTGTTTTTGATCCCCTTTCCGCTTATGGAAGGGGTTGGCGAGTCAGGGAACGGGGAACACCGAACAGGGGGAAAAGAGAATAGGGAAGAGGGAACAGGGGATAAGAACAAGTGATTAGACACCCAATTAATGATTTATAGCAAACATTTAAGGGTTCTATATTACTTCAGAGTAAAAGCATCTCGAAAGTCAAGAGCAATCTGACTTGAAAGGATAAGGTTTGATTGAAAAATAATATTCTATCCTTTAATATTTGCTAAAAATAATTGAGCGGGTGGTTAATGACTTTTTCCTATTCCCTATTTTCCTGTCTGTTCCCTGTTCCCTGTTCCCTGTTCCCTTTTGTAGTATTCTTTTTAAACATAGTATCTCACCGTAGTTACAATCCGACATTGATTACTTCGCAAGGCTTGACGAATAAATAAAGCCGTTTGATTGTGTAACAGTTCTTCCCACCAATAACGAGTAACAATTGAGGGAATAATCACCGTTGAAAAACCGTGAGGACGTTCAGCTTCAAATTCACTCACAAATTTTAGAATCGGTTGTACAACTGAACGATAAGGAGAATCTAAAATAACGAGGGGAACATGAATTTCTAACTCTTCCCATCGTCGTCGCAAAGCAGCTTGATTTGTTGTGCCAATATCAACATGAATGGCTACAATTTCTTGAGCGACTAAACGAGCATAATCTAAGGCTTCTAAGGTTCCTCGATTAGGATATCCGACTAAAACAATGGCAGAATGTTTAATCGTGGTATCTGGGGCAGGTAAAGGACAGCGATAAGGTGAAAGTTCCTCATCTCGAAAATGTTTGGCAAGATTTTCATAATGATTATGAATCTTTAAAAAGAGGATTACTAATAAAGGAATTGCCAAAACAACTAACCAAGCTCCCAATAAAAATTTAGTGGCAATAATGACCCCTAAAACTATCGCCGTTGTTAAGGCTCCCACACCATTCATGACGGCGCTTTGTTGCCATCGGGATGATTTACTTTTAAACCAATGAACTACCATTCCTGATTGTGACAAGGTAAAAGAGGTAAAAACACCCACCGCATACAGGGGAATTAAGGCATTAACTTGACCTTTAAAAATAATAATTAGAACCGCAGCACACAAACTTAATAACCGAATTCCATTAGCATAAACTAGACGATCTCCTAATAAGGATAATTGACGCGGTAAAAATCCATCTCGTGAAACTAAATAAGATAATCGCGGGAAATCGGCATAACTGGTATTAGCCGCTAATAACAAAATAAATAAAGTGGCTAATTGTAGAAAATAATAGAAAAAACCATTGCCAAAAATTTCGCGTGCGAGTAAAGAAACCGTTGTTTGTCCTTCTTCGGGAATAATATGATAAGCTTGGGTTAAATAAGTAATCCCAATAAACATTAACCCTAAAATTCCCCCCATCCACAATAATGTTGTGCGAGCATTTTTCCATTCCGGCGGTTTAAAAACTAACACGCCATCAGAAATTGCTTCAACCCCCGTTAAAGCGGTACATCCGGCTGCAAAGGCGCGTAAAATTAAGAATAAACTTAAGGGTTGACTAACAGGAAGTACGGGAACCGTTGCTATTACCTGACCTGTTGAGTATTTATAAAAACCTAAACCCATTAACACAAACACACTGACAATAAAACTATAGGTTGGGATCATAAAAATCCGTCCCGCTTCCTTAACACCGCGCAAATTCGCAACCATTAACAACACCACCGCAATTAAACACAGTTCAATAGTGTAGCCATCAAGAGCAGGAATAGCAGAAGTTAGGGCGGCAATTCCGGCCGAAATACTAACTGTAACCGTCAGAATATAATCAATTAATAATGAAGCGGCGGCGACTAACCCAGCATGAAGTCCTAGGTTTTCTTTCGCTACTAAATAGGCACTTCCTCCTTGCGGATAAGCACGAATCGTTTGACGATAGGATAAGGTAATTACAAATAACAGTAAAATAATACCCCCCGCAATAGGTAAAGATAGTCCTAAAGAACGACTTCCCGCAGCGACTAAAACCAATAAAATTTCCTCCGTTGCATAGGCCACAGAGGATAACGCATCGGACGCTAAAATGGCTAAGGCTGCAAAATTGGTCAGGCGTTCATGACTATAGGCACTGGTGGGTAACGGTTTACCCAGTAGAAAACGATTAATTTGAGATAGGGTGAACATAGATCCTTAAAACGGTAAACTTAGGTTCAATCTAAAACCTAATGATTAAGGTATTCTACAGGATAGGAAATCTATTTCTAAGGTTCAAGTCATCTGCTTAACAATTCTGCCAATGGACTGAGCTTTAATCGACCAGAATCATCGATAGAGGTTAGACTGAGGATCAGAAAAATTTAACGAAGATTAAAACATCAAAATTGAATTAAAGCTATATAATTTCTTAATAACTTGGACAGTCGAAGACAATGATTGGCCCTCAATCCTAAATTGATTGAATTGATTTGAGCATTTCATGAATCCTAAACCTGACTGGCTGAAATTATTATTGATTGCCTTAGTGATTCCAACCTTGGTTTTAAATGGTTGGGTCTTATTGCTCACGTTAGAATACTTTAAGTCTATCATTCATATTTTTGTAACGGCAATTTTATTATCTTTTCTCTTAGATTATCCAGTCCAAAAACTGCAACGATATGGCCTGCAACGAACAACAGCCATTTTAGCCGTATTATTGATTACCTTGATGATTTTGGGAGTTTTAGGAATCACCTTGTTTCCGATTATTATTCAACAGTTTAATACCTTAATCGAACGTCTTCCCAGTTGGATTGAGTCAGGAAACCAACAAATTAAAACCTTTGAAGCTTGGGCAATTAGTCGGAATATCCCCGTTAATGTTGGAGGAGTAACCGTTCAACTTTTGGAACGCTTATCCAGTCAAGTTCAAACCTTAGGAGGAGATGTAATTGGAGGAGTTTTAACCGTTTTTGGTCGAGTATTAGATGTTGTGATCATTGCAGCTATGACCTTTTATCTGTTATTACATGGAGAGTCACTTTGGGATGATTTCTATCAACTATTTCCCACTAAAATTCGGGTTCCGGTTCGTCGTACCTTAAGAAAAAATTTTAAGAATTATTTTATCGGTCAAGCCTCCGTTGCTGGACTATTAGGAGGATTCATGACCTTAGCATTCTTCATTATTAAGGTTCCCTTTGGATTGTTATTTGGAATGGTTATTGGGGTGATGGCTTTCTTTCCCTTTGGAGGAAGTTTAGGGATTATTTTGGTTTGCTTTTTAGTGGCTTTAAATAGTATTTGGTTGGGAGTAAAAGTGTTAATTACAGCGATTATTGTTGATCAAATTGTAGAAAATGGAATTGCCCCACGCCTCCTAGGAACATTTACCGGATTAAACCCCGTTTTGATTTTAATTTCCCTTTTAATTGGTGCTAGAGTGGCAGGTTTTCTCGGATTAATTGTTGCTGTTCCCCTAGCCAGTTTTTTCAAATCCTTAATCGGAATACTACAAACCCCCTCCTCTGAAGCTTTTTAGATATTTGCCAATTTTCTATCTTTTTTATTCATTAAAATTAACCATGAAAAAACATTTAATCATTTTCACTCGCTATCCTGAACCTGGTAAAACCAAAAGCCGATTAATTCCTATTTTAGGAGAAAAAGGTGCCGCTAATTTGCATCGTCACATGACCGAAAAAACCCTGATTACAGTCCGAGAATTACAAGCATTAGATCCCCTATCCATAGAAGTTCGATTTACCGGGGGAAATTTAGATGTAATGCAGAATTGGTTAGGATCGGATTTAATTTATGATGCTCAATGTTTTGGGAATTTAGGCGATCGCATGAGAAACGCTTTTGAAACAGCATTTCATGAAGAAAAAACCCATATTATTATGGTGGGAACAGATTGCCCCTTTTTAACCGTTGATATTTTAGTTCAAGGATTTAAAGCTTTAGAAGATCATGCAGTTGTTCTAGGGCCAGCAAAAGATGGGGGATATTATTTAATTGGATTAAACCATTATATCCCCGAACTTTTTCAAGATATTCCTTGGGGAACTTCAAAGGTTTTTAAAACAACCATCAAGTGTTGTCAAACCCTGAATTTATCCGTGAGTGAATTACCCCTTTTATCAGATATTGATCGTCCTGAAGATTTAGAGTCTATGGAATTTATTGCTTTAAAGGAAATAGAGAATAAAAGAGTTGATTTTTAATCTTTAGTCCGTTAAAATCCTTAATTTTTAATCAAAAAATCTATGGAACTAATAGAACAGACTTCAACTCAACTGCTTCTTAAAGACTCCAGCACAAGAGTTTTGCTTATTAGATTGGTTTGTACTCCATTTTTAATGTTTGGAATTCTGGGATTATTTATCGTTATTACTGAAAAAGTATTTCCCAGTTTGTTTATTATTTTTTGTTTGTTGGTCGGAATTTTAGGCGTTTTTTTTACCTCTCATCAAACTATTTATTTAGATAAAAATCAAAACAAATTAACCCTGAAAACTAAAAGATTATTCGGAACAAAAAAAGCAGAATATCCCCTTGATAATCTCAATATTAGGGTGCAAAGGACTTCTTTCCAAGTCAAAACCTATTCTTCAATTTTAATCAGTCAAAAAGAACCCATTTATATTGTTGTTTTAGAAATCCCTTCTGCTGGTAAAACTATCAAGATTTCTAGTAATTATAGTTTACTTCAAAATCAAGCCCTTGAAATCGCTAATCAAATCCGTACTTTTCTCGATATGCCTCCATAAACATTCTTTCAAGCTCAAATTTCTGCTAATCCTCAAACATCCCTACTGGGGGACAAGGGGACAAGGGGACAAGGAGACAAGGGGACGGGGGGATGAGGGGACGGGGGGATGAGGGGGAGCAGGGGGACGGGTGTAATAGCCAAGTGTTTATTGTCAACCGTTAACTTCCATAGATTGTTCCTGCATAAACCTAAGTAATCTGGGATGATGGAAAGAGGATTTTTCTATAGTGTCATCCTATACCGGAACTATTTGTGAGGCGAATGATATGGAGGTTAATGAATTATTAAAGCGTTATACAGAGGGAGAGCGGTTGTTTCGAGCCGTTAGCCTAGTTGGAGTGGATTTAAGTGGGATTGATCTCAGTGAAGCCATTATTGCCCGGGCTAACCTGGAAAATACATCCTTTATTGGCGCCAATTTAACAGGGGTCAATTTTCGAGAAACAAAGTTTATGGGGGTTGACTTCACCGACACGAACTTGAGTGATGCGAACTTAATTGGCAGCTATTTGAGTGATACGAAGTTTAACCGAACAAACTTGACCGGGGCGAGTTTACGGGGGTCTTCTTCCAAAAATGTTACCTTAACTCAAGCGAATCTCACCGAAGCTAACCTCACCGAAGCCAATTTCAGCCAAGCCAATTTTGTTGGTGCCAATCTAACCCATGCTACGTTAGTCCGAACAAATTTGATGAAAGCCAATCTCACCGGAGCCATTTTAGAAAGTGCTAACCTAACCAACGTGATTATGCGAGAAACCACCTTGGAAGGAGCCAACTTAACAAATGCAACCCTGAGTGGGGGAATGATGATTGGAGCTAACTTTCATGAAGCGGATTTAACACGAGTGACAATGATTGGGGCGGATTTAAGTGAAGCTAACTTGAGTGAAGCCAACCTGCGAGGAGCTAACGTGACTTGGACAACCTTACGCGGGGCGAATATGAGTCGAGCTAGACTCTACCGCACAAAATTATCTTGGTCAAATTTAAGTGGTGTAAATCTGATTGAAGCGATTATGATTGATACTAAATTAGATCGAGCGAATTTAAGAGATGCAGATATGAGAGGTGCGATTTTACCCAATAAGTAGGCGGTGAATTCTGTGCCAATGCAGTCCATTATCAATTCTCAAGAACTGTTATATCGTTATTTAGCTGGAGAACGAGATTTCCAGAATGCGAACTTGATTGGTGCTTCTCTGCATCAAGTGAATTTAGTGGGGGCTAATCTGGCTGGAGCATCTTTAGCCCGGGCTGATTTAACACGGGCTTTGCTCCATGAAATTAACTTGACTAATGCCTTTTTGTATGGTAGTAATTTAAGTTTTGTTAAGTTAGGAAAAGGGCAATTAAAAAATGCTGATTTGACAAAAGCAAACCTAGAAGGGGCGTTTTTAGTCAAGTCGGAGATGAGTGGCGTTAAGCTTAGTGGTGCTATTTTGCGGGGAGTTAATCTCCGGGCTGCTAATTTGCAGGGTGTCAATTTATGCGGTGCTAATCTTTATGGTGTAAATTTACGCGGCGCTAATTTAACCAAAGCCAATTTAAACTGGGCAAATTTGAGCCAAGCTAAATTAAGTGGGGCGATTCTTCAAGAAACCCAAATGACAGGAATTAATTTGAGTTCTGCCCATTTAATTGAGGTTAATCTTCAAGGATTTGATTTAAGTGGGGTGAATTTTGCTCAAGCCGTAATGACGCGAATTAATTTACAAGAGTCTGATTTAATGGCTGCTAACTTAAGCCAAGCGCAATTAAAACAAGCGAATTTACAACAAGCTCAGTTACAAGATGCCAATTTAGTTGAAGCCCAGCTTTTCCAGGCAAATTTGACGGATGCGGTGTTAATGCGGGCTGATTTATCCCAGGCGAGTTTAACCTATGCCACTCTGCTGAGAAGCAACTTAAATTTAGCGACCTTGAGAAAGGCGGATTTACGCGCTGCTGACCTGCGAAATGCTTATCTTTGGAAAGCCGATTTATCCGAAGCTAATTTAGAAGGTGCAAACCTTTCTGGGGCGAGTTTACGCGGGGCAAACCTACAAGGAGTTAATTTAAGAAATGTTAATCTAGCAGGGGCCACACTTCCCAATGGCACTCTTCATGCCGTTTAAAAAGTCATTGACCCCTTTTAATTTTTTTTAAGGGTCTTAAATCTTTATATTCTAACAATTCTAACATTTTAAATAAAATAAAACAATCCTTTTTTTTATTGCCAATTCGAGGCAAGCTAGAAGTATAGAGTTTTTTGTGGATCAGCTACTATGATGCTCAAAGCTAAAGATATTATGACTACAGAAGTCGTAACGATCAAAGGTTCCGCTACGGTTGCCGAAGCCGTGAAGCAGATGAATGATCTGTGCTTACGGGCATTGATCGTTGATCGACGTTACGAACAAGATGCCTTTGGGATTATTACTGAGACTGACATTGTTTACAAAGTCACCGCCTACGGGAAAGACCCAACAAAAGTCCGGGTTTGTGAAATTATGACCAAACCCTGCATTGCGATTAATCCTGACCTCGGTGTGGAATATGTGGCGAGACTCTTTGCTCAAACGGGAATTCGTCGTGCTCCAGTGATTCACGATAAATTGCTGGGAATTATTTCTGTCACCGATATTATTAGCAAAGGTGATTTTGTCGAAAATCCCAAGGGCATTCTGTTAGAAGAACGCATTGAACAAGCAATTGAAGAAGCTAGAGCCACTTGTTCAGAAAAAGGAGCTACCTCGAAAGAATGTGCCGCCGCCTGGGATATCGTGGAAGAACTGCAAGCCGAAGCGGCTCACCAAAAAGCGGAACGTTTGGAAAAAACAGCCTTTGATTTGTATTGTGAAGAAAATCCCGATGCGGCAGAAGCTCGGGTTTATGACACCTAATCCTTGAGGACTTCAGTTCAGGTTGTGGTTTAACTCATTCATTTCTCTTGACCGTCACAGTTTCCCCCTCTAACATATCAATATAGAGGGGGAATTCTGCTTTATTGGGTTAATCATTTTAGGTTGGATTTGATTGTTAGTGTCATTGAGCAACAAATTAAAAACGTCTAATCAAGCATGAATCCAACCATTCAGGGCAAATCGACTATCCGCAAAATTTTGAGAGGGACAATAAACGGGTAACACTTCATGCTTACAACGACTATCAAAAAAGATAATACTATTATTGCGCGGTTCAATTTGATTAAATCGTTCTTGAATTAGAGATTGATTGTCTTGAATTTTAGTTTCATATAATCTTAAGTCTCCCCCATAAAAGCCTTTAGGTTCTTGATAAAAATAATAAACATAGGTTAATCTTCGATTGGCAGCTTTTCCGGCATCCACATCTTGATGAATTTTATAATATCCCCCCTGTAAATGCGCCGTGATTTGCATTTCTAAATGGGACACTAAAAACATCGGCATTTGTAATTGCTGCATGACATTGGGTCTAACGGAGAGAAGTTGATGAGTCAGCAGTTCATGGAACTCCACAAAGTGTTGAGGAAGTAAAATATAAGATTCCCGATATTTTGATTCATTATTAATTACTTCCGACGGAAAGAATTTGTCTTGATTAGCAAGCGTCATCTTTAAAAGTTTCTGATAATCCTCCTCTGATAAAAAGTTATCTAGTTGTACATAATCTGGATTTAAAATAATGGCTTCTGTTTGTTGATTTTGCAAGAAAGGATCAGGAGAAATATCTGAAGAAGGGATAACTTCGGGTAACAATGAATTCAACTGCTTTTGTTGTGATGATAATATTCCAATCTCTAATACTTTTAAAGCTGCGTTTAGCCTTTCATTGTAAGGAATATCAGGTTGATTAAGGCTAGAATTTACCAAATCTAAAGCTTGACTAAAAATCTTATCAAATTGTATATTATATTCTGAATTGGATAACATTAGAGATGGTTTCCTCCTCTTAATTCAATTTTTGATAGAACTCCTTTATCAAATATACTCAGTTTTGCTCGTTTTCACAACAAAATTTTGGTTCTAAGGAGTCAAAGTGCGATCAAGTCACCAGCATAAGGGTATTAGAATAATTTTAAAAGAAGGAGTTATACAAAAAGATTAGCGGATAAAGTTCTACAAAAAGTCTTAGAGAAAAATATCAATAGTGTGGTAAAAAAGGGAATAGTAACAACAGAAGAACCAAAACTACACGATTATTGGGACTTAAACAAAAATTAAGCCCAAATCAAGCCTAAACTTGCTGGGTTGAGTACAAATACATCCCTCAGCATACTGGAGCTACTCCACAAATCGAAAAGAAATCGCTGTGCGTGTATGCTTCAAGGGCATCAGCAAATATGCTTAAGAGTTTCTAGGATGTGGAAACAACACCAATAAATTCTGTAAAAAGTAAAGATTTAATAAAGATGGAGACAAACCGATTGTATTTTTTTTCATCCACTTTATAATTGCAGCATTAAAGATTTGAGCCATAACTTACACACCGGAGGGTTAAAAAACCTGGTTTCTCGTCTTGGCTTTAAGCTAAGAGCTTGATGTAATGTTCAGAAATCGGGTTTTTGCGTAAGTCTATTGGCATAACATCGCTATTCAAGTCAGACATCAAAAATCCAATTGGGTCTGACTTGATCAGTTGGGGTGCAAAAGAATAGTGCCAAACCCGAAATTTTATCCGTTTAGTTCAAGGAAAAACTTTAGCTTTGAAAACTTGGACAAGCTGCAATGCAGACTTCTACTTTGCCTCTATTAAAACAACAAACTGAATGCGTACCCTTTTACCCTGAACTTGACGAAATTAGTTGGAAAGCTGGAATTTCTCTCGTCAGCTATGGTGTTCACATTGGTATCCGTGTCAACGAACCAACTATTTTGGAACCGCTTTTGGATTACCTACCGCCTGGGTGGGAGGAATCATCATCACCAGTTGATGAGTTGTACTCGCTAATTGTTGATGAAATTGGCAAAGGTTCTGGTCGTTACATTGATCACCAGATCTATCGAGGGCAAGAAAAACTTGCTGAAAGTATAGAGCTTGAAACCATTTTTGAGACGTTAGACTCTGACTTGCGCTTGCAGGTTGGCATTGCTGTACAAGATTGGCTATTTGTCCATGCGGGTGTTGTGGGTTGGCGGGGGAAAGCGATTCTCATTCCGGGGCGCAGTTTTAGTGGCAAAACAACTCTGGTCAAGGCGTTAGTTAACGCTGGAGCAACCTATTACTCGGATGAGTATGCGGTATTGGATACTGAGGGACGGGTTCATCCCTATCCGAGACGTTTATCCATACGGCAAGGAGAAGGGCAGCGAGTTAAACGGTGTTCTGTAGAAGAATTGGGGGGTACAGCAGGAACCGAACCTTTACCAGTGGGTTTGATTGTTCATGCTCAATATGAGTCTGGAGTGCAACGGAATTTAAAACCAATGTCTTTAGGACATGGGGTATTGGCACTATTAGATAACACAATTGTTGCGAGTCTTCGTCCTGATTTTGCCCTTCCTATTTTAGCAAGTGCTGTTTCTGGTGCTTTATGTTTGGAAGGGAAACGAGATGAGGCAGAAGATATTGCGATCGCATTATTGCAACACTTAGAAAATTAAGTTGACTGTCAGTTTAAAAAATTCATTGATTAACGAGGATAAAACGATGATACCTGTCGCCAGAACTGAAAATCTGTTGCTGCAAGATATTGGTAATGAATTGATTATTTACGATCAAGATAATAATTCTTCCCATTGTTTAACGCCACTAGCAGTGAGAGTCTGGGAATTATCAAATGGTCAAAATACAGTTAATGATATTGCCCATAAACTCGAAAAGGAGTTTAATCTGCCTGGGAATAGTGATGTGGATATGCGGGGGTTGGTTTGGCTGACATTGGAGGAATTAGAACGTTATTCCCTCATTCAAGAGTATTTACGACAACCTGCTACAAATGTAATTGCAGGGATGTCACGTCGGAAGGCAATTAAGACGGCTACATTGGTGGGTGGGTTTGCGATCGGTTCGATGTTTCCTGTGGTTAAATCTATTGTTGCTCCTGAACCTGCTCTGGCTTCCAGTGGTAGTGGTGCGTGTCGAACCGAGAGACAAACCTGTAATGTTCAAATTGAAGGCACGAATAAACAGAATAACTGTTGTGCTGGATTAATATGTACTCCTACGGCAATAAGAGATGTATGTTTAAAACCATTTTAAAAATTCATTGATATAAGTAGGAAAAAAACCATGATACCTGTCGCTCGAACTGAAAATCTGTTACTGCAAGATATTGGTAATGAATTGATTATTTACGATCAAGTTAATAATTCCTCCCATTGTTTAACGCCACTGGCAGTGAGAGTCTGGGAATTATCAAATGGTCAAAATACAGTTAATGATATTGCTAAGAAACTGGAAAAGGAGTTTAATCTCCCAGCCGATAGTGATGTGGATATGCGGGGTTTGGTTTGGCTGACATTGGAAGAATTAGAACGCTATTCCCTAATTCAAGAGTATTTACGACAACCTGCTACAAATGTAATTGCAGGGATGTCACGTCGGAAGGTGATTAAGACGGCTACGTTGGTTGGGGGATTTGCGATTGGTTCAATGTTTCCTGTGGTTAAATCAGTTGCTGTTGCTAATCCAGGAGGCCATGTATCAACATCTGCTCCTCCAGAACCTCCTTGTATTCCAGAAGGTGGAAAATGTGGAACTTCTAATCCTGGAGGAGGAGTGTGTTGTGAGGGATTAGGCTGTAACAATAGCAGCCCAAATGGATCGTCAAATGAACGCACCTGCCAAAAAAGATTACAAATCTGATGCCTTAAAGTAGATAGGGGCATTGTTTTTTTGAGGATTAAAAAGACATCAATTAAGTTTTATTTTTACTCAATCAAACTTATGCTTTTTGGCATTTTAGCGATTGGTTCGTTCAAGGAGTGTTTATAAACACTCTCTCTTACAACTAAAAAAAATTAGGACTTACGCATTGAAAAAATATCTTATAAGTCCTAAAAATGATAAAAAATTCAGATTGTATTTTTGCTGAATAATCCTTTTGGCAATCTTCTCTAGTAAACAGGCACGTAAAAAGGAGTGTAATTTGGGGTTTTTTTATATATTGATTGTAGGTTTTGTTTTCCTAATAACCGGAATCGCCAAAGCCCTCAATTCAGAACAATTCATCCATCATAATTACAGATACGGTCTGCTACCCCCGAAAATTGTCCCCCAGGTAGCGATTACCTTCATTGGTTTAGAATCAGCATTAGGATTAGCCCTTATTTTTCATGAATTTCCTCAATGGCTTATTCCTGTGTCAATCCTTTTCTTAATCGGTTCATCAGGGTTAATTCTTTGGTCTACTTCCTCTGGTAAAACAGAAGATTGCGGTTGCTATGGAGGTCTTGTAATCATCACGCCCCAACAAAGTATCCTGTTGAATTTAGGATATATTCTGTTACTAGGAATAGGATTGTTTTATCCTATAGCAAACCATCATACCCAAACTTGGCAATGGATACTTGCTTTAATTGTTGGGGTATCTGCTAGTACCCTCGGTTGGCTATCTCGACAGAAGCCTCTTGTAGACTTCTCTCGCCTAAAACTTGGAAATCATTGGAAGCGTCGGTGGTTAAAAGATAGCCCCAACGACTTACAACAGGGTTCCCATTTTGTTGTATTCCTCAGCAAAGATTGCCCCTACTGTAAACGATGGGTTCCTTTCCTCAATATGATGAATACCCAAAAAGATCTGCCCCAAGTTCTGGGAATTATGTCTCTCCCCTCTGATGAATTGGAAGCATTTCAAGATGAACAGATGGTGCGCTTTCCCCTAGTTTCGATGGATAAACTTTTATTTAGTTATATGGCAGATGCCTATCCCACTGCTATTTTAATTGAAGATGGAGTCATGACTCAAAAATGGATTGGGGAGATTCCTGAACCTTATTTAGACCGAATTAAACAGATGTATGAGAGAGTTTTGTTGAAGAAGACAGAACCCATCTCATCTTGAATCCCCAAAAGTTCTAAGCTTTATGACTACCTTAACTCCCATCTCTGCTAATTTGCCAATAGTAGATATTTGTCCTGAAGTCGAAATCTTGGTTTGCTGTGCTAGAACTTGCATGGATTCTAAAAATGCTGAACGGCTCAAAATTTTGCTGCACGAAAATATTGATTGGGAGTATCTGATTCAGACAGCAAATCTTCAGGGGTTAATGCCACTTCTATACTGGAATCTTAATACGACCTGCCCAGAAGGAGTTCCCAAGGCTACTTTGGCTCAACTACGAGCTAGTTTTGAGGCTAACGCCGGGTGGAGTCTTACTTTGACTGGGGAACTGCTCAGACTTTTGGAACTATTTGCAACTCATGAAATTCCTGCCATCCCCTTTAAAGGTGCTGTTTTAGCCGCTTCCGCTTACGGCAATTTGGCTTTGCGACAGTTCTGCGACCTAGATATCTTAGTACGCCAGCAAGACGTTCTGGCAGCTAAAGACTTACTGATTTCTCAGGGATATAGACTAGATGATGAATGGGGTTGGGAGTGTAACCTCATCTCACAGGATGGCAGGATTAGTGTAGATCTTCACCAGGCAATCACACCGAACGATTTTCCGGTTTCAATCTATTTTGATGACTTATGGAAAGGTGTTAAATCAGTATCTCTTGCTGGTATAAACGTACTGAGTTTGTCTCCAGAGGACTTGCTCTTAATTCTCTGCATTAACATCGCCAGGGATTCTTGGCAAGACCGAGAACGATTGGTACAGATTTGTGATGTTGCTGAAGTGATCCGGGTTTACCAGGAAATGAATTGGGAACAGATTATAAAACGGGCTAGTCAGTTGAATAGTTTGCGAATGCTCTTCCTTGGTCTTCTCTTAGCACACGATCTTCTAGGAGCAAATCTTCCAGAAGAAGTGTTGAAGAGGGTTCAAGCAGAGCAAATAGTTAAATCGCTTGCATCCTTAGTCTGTAAATGGCTGTTCTGTCAAGCCGAAAACCCAACTAGAGGCAGAGAAAAAAAACTGTTTTATTTTCAAGTTAGAGAGCGTTTTCAAGATCGAGTTCCCTACTTAGCCCACCTCGTCCACCTTTTGATAGCTCCAAGCGAAACAGATCGGGCATTCCTTCCGTTGCCAACTTCTCTCTCTTTTCTCTACTATTTAATCCGCCCCATCCGAGTAGTCATAAAATTGATGTTAAGATGATTTCAGCACTTTCTATATATCTATGTTTCAAGCGGTGCATTTAGTCAGGATAAATGGAGAGAAACAAGTGAGTAACTTAACCCAATAGCGTCAAATTTTAAAATAATTAATTAAATTTTAATATTATTAAAAAACAAAAAATATGCAATAATTAAACATACAAATACATAAAAATTATGAGGATTGAACCTTGAGTATCAACAGCGAATATACCTTAAAAGAAGCCTTTAGTTGTTCCGGTGTGGGATTACATACGGGAGTAATGACAACGGTTCGAGTTTTACCCGCAAATTTGGGAGAAGGACGCTATTTTGTGCGGGTTGATTTACCCGAAACTCCGATTATTACAGCGAGATTAAAATCGGTATTATCCACAACTTTATCCACAGAATTAGGCAATTCAAACGCAACCGTTAGAACCGTTGAACATTTGTTAGCCGCTTTAACAGGAATGGGAATTGATCACGCTCGAATTGAAATTGATGGCCCAGAAGTTCCGTTATTAGAGGGTTCGGCTCAAAATTGGGTAGAAGCGATCGCAACGGTTGGTCGTCAAACTCTCGAAGGTCAATCTCAAAAATTCAACAATTTTAAACTCACCCATCCGATATCCGTTCAACACGGAGATGGGTTTGTCGCGGCTTTTCCCGCCTCAGAAACGCGATTTACCTATGGAATTGATTTTTCCGTTCCCGCCATTGGCAATCAATGGTATAGTTACACCGCTAACCCTGAAATTTTTGCTCAGGAAATTGCTCCGGCTCGAACCTTTACCCTGGAAGAACAGGTGGAACAGTTGCGCCAAGCGGGACTGATAAAAGGCGGGAGCCTTGATAATGCCATTGTCTGTGGACACTCAGGATGGTTAAATCCACCCTTAAGATATGCAAATGAACCCGTGCGTCATAAAATTTTAGACTTAGTAGGGGATTTGAGTTTATTGGGTGTTATCCCTCAAGCTCATTACTTGGCATACAAAGCAGGACATCATCTTCATGTTCAACTGGTTCAGGAAATTCATCAAGATCAGAAATTGACGGTTGAGTGTTAACCAGAACCCTAAACTTGAACAAAGATTGTGTCTTCTCAGTCCTTGACCCCTTTCCCCTGTGAACCCTATTATCACGGTTGATGATGACGAGATCTGACGTTACATTAAATTCATCGGATACGGATACGGCGTTGAACGGTGAAACCACTCAAACCGTATTCATGATTGAAGACATTCAAAATTTATTACCCCATCGCTATCCCTTTGCGTTGGTCGATCGCATTATTGAATATATCCCCGGTCAAAAAGCGGTTGGGATTAAAAATGTCACCATTAACGAGCCCCATTTTCAAGGTCACTTCCCCGGACGTCCAATTATGCCAGGAGTGTTAATTGTGGAGGCGATGGCGCAGGTTGGAGGGGTGGTTTTAAAGCAACTTCCTGATCTCAAAGGCAGTCTATTTTTATTTGCAGGAATTGATAAATGCCGTTTCCGCCGTCCCGTTGTTCCAGGGGATCAATTAATTATGACCGCCGAATTATTGACCGTGAAACAACGCCGTTTTGGTAAAATGCAAGCTCGCGCTGAAGTCGATGGTAAACTGGCCTGTGAAGGAGAACTGATGTTCTCTCTTGTGGACTAAACCCTTATTCCTTATTAGGTTTTAACCGATTTTAATTTCCTATGACGACCTTAATTCACCCCACTGCTGTCATTCATCCTGGTGCACAACTCCATCCAACGGTTCAAGTTGGTGCTTATGCTGTCATTGGGGAGTACGTTAAGGTCGGTTCTGATACGGTAATTAGTTCCCATGTTGTGATTAATGGACGCACGGAAATTGGCGCACGCAATCAAATTTTTCCGGGTGCGGTCATTGGTTCTGAACCTCAAGATCTCAAATATGATGGCTCTTTAAGTTTAGTTCAAATTGGGGATGATAATTTAATTCGGGAATATGTCACGATTAATCGGGCTACCAATGCTGGAGAAGCAACTATTATTGGCAATCAAAATTTATTAATGGCCTATGCTCATGTGGCTCATAATTGTGTGATTGAAGATCAGGTGGTGATTGCCAATTCTGTTGCTTTAGCAGGTCATGTTTATATTGAATCGAAAGCACGATTAAGCGGCGTTTTAGGGGTTCATCAATTTGTGCATATCGGACAATTAGCCATGATTGGAGGGATGACTCGGATTGATCGAGATGTGCCTCCCTTTATGTTAGTGGAAGGCAATCCTTCACGGGTGCGATCGCTCAATTTAGTCGGGTTAAAACGGGCTGGATTTACCTCAGAAGAATTTAGTTTATTGAAAAAGGCATTTCGTCTATTATATCGGTCTGATTATTCGTTTACTCAGGGATTAGAACAGTTATATTTATTACCCGATAATCCGTCGATTGAACATTTGCGTCAGTTTATTCGATGTTCTCAAACAGAACCCCAACGTCGGGGGGTAACTCCAGGGGGAAAACGTAAAATAACGGAAGATTAATCAATTAGGAGGTGAGTCATTAATGATTACAAATTTAAAACAGCTTTATGAAATTGATGATGCTCAATGGTTAGAAGAAACTGTTAAATTAATTAAAAATCATCAATTTGGAGATTTAGATATAGACAATTTAATTGAGGAATTAGAAGAGTTGGGAAGAGAAAAGAAAAACGCGGTAGCCAGCCTTTTAGAACAGATAATTCATCATTTATTATTACTGCAATATTGGACAACCGAAGCTGAATATAATATCGTTCACTGGAAAGAAGAAATTTATACCTTTAGAGTTCAGTTGAGACGAAAAATCACAACAAACCTTCGTAATTATTTAGAATCAGAATTGGATTCTATTTATAAAGATGCGTTAGGATTTGTGAAAATTAAAACTCAAAATTTGGTTGATTTTCCTTTAGAATGTCCTTACACCCTTGAGCAATTATTGAATATTGAATGGTTTTCTGTTTAATTTTTATTTGCAAAATTTTCCTGTAACAAACAACAATTTTGATATAATATGAAATCCCATTATGAACGCTACAGATGATCCCCCCCAACCACCCTTAAAAAGCGAGATGTGTAGCAAACATTTAAGGATAGAATATAAAATAGTAGATTGTTTTCAGTCCCGCAAGCGGAATTCTATTAGTTGAAAGTTTCTATGTAGTAAGCCCTTCAGGGCTTTGGTTTAGTGGTTTAAGTCCCGCATATTAGTTGAAAGCTTCTATGTATGTAGTAAGCCCTTCAGGGCTTTGGTTTAGCGGTTTAAGTCCCGCATATTAGTTGAAAGCTTCTATGTATGTAGTAAGCCCTTCAGGGCTTTGGTTTAGCGGTTTAAGTCCCGCATATTAGTTGAAAGCTTCTAAAAACTAAATTACGACCTTGCGGGATTAATTTATGTTTCAGTCCCGCGAACGGGATTCTATTAGTAGAAAGTCTTGCGGCTTCTGCTATTGCATCAAGTGCTTTTGCGTTTCAGTCCCGCGAACGGGATTCTATTAGTAGAAAGAATGGACAGACCAATAACAACCTTAACGCTACTATGTTTCAGTCCCGCGAACGGGATTCTATTAGTAGAAAGTGCCTATCAAGAGTATCTTCTGCCTTTTTAACTCAAGTTTCAGTCCCGCGAACGGGATTCTATTAGTAGAAAGTGCTGGCGGTGTGGTTCCAGGGGTAAATTATCTCCTGTTTCAGTCCCGCGAACGGGATTCTATTAGTAGAAAGCAATTGTCGCTGTCGCTGTATTATTCTTATTCGCTGGTTTCAGTCCCGCGAACGGGATTCTATTAGTAGAAAGCATGATCAGTTAGTTGAGATGTCCCCAAATATTAAGGGGGAAGTTTCAGTCCCGCGAACGGGATTCTATTAGTAGAAAGTACTGAAAAACGCCGATATAAAATCTTTAAAAGATGTTTCAGTCCCGCGAACGGGATTCTATTAGTAGAAAGTATTGCTGTACTGACGCATTTGTTTTCGACGATACAAGTTTCAGTCCCGCGAACGGGATTCTATTAGTAGAAAGCCTATTGGATTGATTGCCACAATTACCCAAAAAAATGTTTCAGTCCCGCGAACGGGATTCTATTAGTAGAAAGTGTCCATCTCTGTTTTTGAAGGAATAAGTTTGGGTTTGAACGTTTCAGTCCCGCGAACGGGATTCTATTAGTAGAAAGTCACAACCTAATCCTAGATTTAATCCTTAGCTATGGATGTTTCAGTCCCGCGAACGGGATTCTATTAGTAGAAAGTTCCTAGAATTTCAACCGCTCTATCGTTGGTACTGGATTGTTTCAGTCCCGCGAACGGGATTCTATTAGTAGAAAGCTTTTAGTGGGGTTCAACTTAATCCTGATATTCGTCTTTACAGGTTTCAGTCCCGCGAACGGGATTCTATTAGTAGAAAGAATTTCTCCAATTTTTGTCCGATTCGGACAAATTTCGTTTCAGTCCCGCGAACGGGATTCTATTAGTAGAAAGACTGCCCCCTGAAACTGGGACAGAGTAGGCATTCTGAAGCCACTTTTCGTGAACCTCATTTTTAGCCTCATTTCAGCCTTCATTATTGCAAGAGATTAGCAATAATTTAACTAACTCAACAATAAAAACTATTTAATTGTCGAGGTTCTAGGGTTTTTCGTGAATCCCCCCAGGTTTTTGCTCCCGCTTCGATTCCCGAAAACCATGACATTAATCCTAAGCCCCCCTGCCCCAATAAGCAAGTTAACGTTTAAATTCTTTACAATTTCATTCCCTGTTTCCTATTCCCTTTCCTCATAATCTTGAATATCAGGGTGAGTCAAACCTAGAAAACCCACCCCTACTGTTCAACTTAAAGCATCAATTAACGCTTCAACTCGGACTTTAATTTCATCTCTAACTCGATGAAAAGTTTCTAACGGTTGTCCATCGGGATCATCTAATTGCCAATCTTCAAAAACTTCTCGAATTACCCAATCTTCCGGTAAATTTACACCACAACCACACAGAGAAATCACCGCATCATAATCTTCCGCTTGGAAATTACTTAAGGGATCAGAAGTTTGATTAGTAATATCAATCCCAATTTCATCCATCACTTGAATTGCTGTTGGATGAACCCGACTGGCTTCTAAACCGGAACTGGTAACAACTATCTTTCCTTCCCCTAATGTTCTGGCAAATCCTTCCGCCATTTGAGAACGACAAGAATTTCTTTTACAAACAAACATTACTTTTTTCATGTTCAATCTCCTAATTGATAAACGTTAAAAACTCGAAAAGCTGAATCATTTACATTCGATGAAGATGGACTCCATTAACCGTTTTGCTAATATCACTTAGGGTTTCTTGAATCCCTTTTTCTTTGCGTTCACTGTAACGGTCTGTGAGATAATCCACCTGATCTCGTAGTAATACCGTAAATTTGTAAAGCTCCTCCATAACATCAACAACCCGATCTCGATAAGGGGAATCTTTCATCGTCCCGTCTTCGTTAAATTCTTGGTAAGCTTTAGCCACTGAAGATTGATTGGGAATGGTGAACATTCGCATCCAACGACCTAAAATTCTCAGGGTATTAACAGCATTAAAAGACTGGGAACCCCCACTCACTTGCATCACCGCTAATGTTCTCCCCTGAGTGGGTCTAACAGCCCCAATATTGAGCGGAATCCAATCAATTTGATTTTTCATAATCCCACTGATTTGACCATGCAATTCTGGACTTGACCAGACCTGTCCCTCAGACCACAAACTCAGTTCACGTAACTCCTGAACTTTAGGGTGAGTATCCGGTACACTTCCATAAATCGGTAATTCTCGCGGGTTAAAAAACCTGACTTCTGCACCCAATTCTTGAATAATTCGGGCAGCTTCTTCTGCTAATAAACGACTATAGGAACGCTCTCGCAAAGAACCGTATAAGAACAGAATTCGGGGTGGATGATCAAATTGACTCATTGATTTAGACCTTTAAGCAACGAGGATCAAATAAGCTGGCTTTTTCCGGTTCTCTGGGAAACCAAAAGGCTGTTTTTTTACAAATTTCGACCAACATTAACATCACAGGAACCTCAATTAATACCCCCACAACCGTTGCTAAAGCCGCGCCAGAATTTAAACCAAATAAGGTTACGGCTGTGGCGATCGCAACTTCAAAATGATTACTCGCCCCAATTAATGCAGCAGGTGCGGCATCTTCATAGGACAGTTTCAATTTTAAAGCAGCCACATAGCTAATCAGAAAGATAAAATTGGTTTGGATGAATAACGGAACTGCAATCAACACAATATGCAAAGGATTATTAACAATTAATTCTCCTTTAAAAGCAAACAGTAAAACCAAAGTCATCAAGAGTGCAGAGATAGCAATGGGGCTTAAATAGTGCAGAAACTTTTGTTCAAACCATTGCTTACCCTTATTTTTTAAAATCCAATATCGGCTATACATTCCCGCAGCTAAAGGTAATCCCACATAAATTACAACCGATAAAAAAATCGTTAGCCAAGGAACGGTTAAATCGTTTGCTGCGAGTAACCAACGCCCTAACGGAGCATATAAAAATAACATCGCTAAGGAATTAACCGCCACCATCACTAAGGTATGACCTTGATTTCCATAACACAGATAACCCCACATCAAAACCATCGCGGTACAGGGTGCAATTCCTAATAAAATCGTTCCCGCAATATAGGAATTTGCTAAGGAAACTTCCTGTCCTCGGATCAGTTCTGTTCCTGTTAAAAGAGGGCGGAATAACCAGCCTAAAAAGAATTGAGCAAACACCACCATTGTAAAGGGTTTAATTAACCAATTAACCACTAAAGTGAGTAATACGGGTTTGGGGGCACGGATGGCATTTGCAGCCTGGGTAAAATCAATTTTTACCATGATGGGATACATCATAAAAAACAGGCAAATGGCAATGGGAATCGAAATTTGATAGACACTCATCGAGTCCAACGTAACGGCAACTCCGGGGAATAAACGCCCTAAAATAATGCCGCCAATAATACATAAAAACACCCAAACCGTTAGGTATTTTTCAAAACGACTGAGTTTACCTCCGGCTTGTACCGCCGATGAATTAACTTGAGGGGAATTTCTACTCATTAAACCTCCTTAAAAATTTAGTATTCTGATCGTTTTGTTAACACTTCATCGAGGGTTAAGTTAAACTCCGATGTTCCCCCAAATACCGTCCCCACTTTGGTTTTATGAAAGTTACGATAGAGTTTGGTGTAGTCATCAGGATCAAAGGCAATATAACCGACATTTTGAACGACTTTAGGCGCTTTTTGCATATAGAAATCCAGAAAATCATTCATGGCTGGGTTATTTTGAGCAGTAACCGCATTAACATAGATAAATAAGGGCCGAGCTAGGGGTCGATATTTCTCGGCTTCCGTTGCATTGGCTGAGGGTTTTATCGGCCCAGAACCTTTTTGATTATCAACGGCTAATGCTTTTAAATCTCCAGGTCTTTCTTGATAATAAGCATAGCCAAAATAACCGAGTCCATTGGGGTCATTCATCACTCCCTGTGCAATAATTTCGTCATCTTCACTGGCTTGATAATCGCTTCGGCTTGCGCCTTCTTCCCCAACAATAGCGGCGGTAAAATAATCAAAGGTTCCTGAATCTTTACCGGGGCCATAGAGATTAATCGGTTGGTTTGGCCAGGACGCTCGAATTTGATTCCAAGTTTTAATTTTTCCGTCTGCTTGAGGTTCCCAAAGTTTCTTTAACTCCGCAACGGTAATATCATTAGCCCAGGTATTTTTAGGATTAACTACAATTGTCAAAGCATCAAAAGCAACAGGTAATTCAAGATAAGAAATATTGTTTTTTTTACAAACTTCAATTTCTTCTTTTAAAATAGGTCGAGAAGCATTACTGATGTCGGTTTCTCCAGCACAAAATTTTCTAAAGCCACCTCCTGTTCCTGAAAAATCAACCTTTACATCCAGAGCAGAACGGCTCTGAGCATTGTATTCTTTAACAATGGTCTTAGTAATGGGATAGACGGTACTAGAACCATCAATATGAATGGCTTTTGTCTGTTTGGTCTGACCTGGACTGCACGCCAGAAGCAGGGTAGAAGTCCCAACAGCTAAAGCTAAGGTTTTCAGAGAACTGGGCAATTTTGATAGTCTAGCAGTCATAAAGTATCCCCTGTGACAGTTAGAGTTAGGGATATTAAAATCATATCAAGTTTTTTTGATATGTCAAGTCAAAAAAAGGTTAAAAATCTTTTAGAACCCCTAAAGATGCTGAATAAGCCTGAGTAAGATGAGGAAAATTGTTATTGCTAATTTCCCTTAATCATCTAATCTTTGATTAATTGATTAAAACTTGGGTAACTGCCATAATTCCGGTTGAAATTCACTCAGAGAATTGAGAATTTGATCCGCTTCTTGATAAAGAGATTGATCCATATCTGATGCGGGAACAGCAACTACTGACATTCCTGCCGCTTTCGCTGCGGAAACCCCTGCTAAAGCATCTTCAAAGACTAAACAGTTTTCAGGTTTTGCCCCTAAACGTTGAGCAACTAATAGGAAAATATCGGGGGCAGGTTTACCATTTTTGAGTTCAGGATCATCCCCCCGAACAATTTCTTGAAATAGAGAAAACCAGCCTTGATGACTTTGGGTTTTAGCCGTAAACGGACGAGTTCCTGAACTGGTGGCAACCGCTTGCGGAATGTTATGAAAAGCGAGATGTTGAGTCAGATGAACTGCTCCGTCTAAGGGCAAAACATGGGGGTATAATTCATAAATAATTGCGTCTTTTTGTTTTAGAAATTCTTCAACGCTGAGAGATAAATCTAACTCTTGAATCAGAAGTTTTGCTGAATCATGGGATTTTCTGCCCCTAACTTTGCAACTCAAACTATGTTCAATCGTTTTCCCATAACGGTGAGCGACGATTTGATTTACTCTAGCATGAAGGGGTTCTGTGTCTAACAGTAGACCATCTAGGTCGTAAATAACGTGAGTAATTTTTTTAAAGTTAGGCATTGGTGTATGGATAAAGCGTTAAAGTTATTATGAAGGAAATTGATCCATAAATCAAGTCTCAGGATAGGCGGAAATCCTAGAGATAGATTAAGGATAAAAATCAAGAAAAGTTGAACTTAACACTTTTCCCTTATGTTTTTAACAGCCAAGATTGATGACAAGTCCAGGACTGGTCAAGATGTCTTTGATAAAACCTTAATTCCCAATCTACTTGAGCTTGGGGATTAATTCTAATTTGAGCTAGATGTTTTAATTGTTCAGCGTGTTCGGGTTGAAATTCATAGGCTAAACTCAAATGCAGCCAAGTTTTTAATCGTAAGGCTTCAAGACGAGTGGGTGAATTTGCTAATTGAGCAAAATGAATCATTAGAGAGGGAATTCCTTCGGTTTTTAATTCTAAACCATACCAATGAGTTTGAAAGGTCATTTTGATGACATCAAGTTTAAGCGGTGTTGCAGTTGATTTTGCAGTATTGTAAGCCGTTTCCAATGCTTGAATATACAAATTAATTGATGATATTTCATCGTTAAAAAATCCGGTTAAGGTACAATGGGGCATATAATTATGGGCTGCATTAAAGCCGCATAAATCTAAACTTTCTTGATAAAATGCTTGAATTTGTCCAGCTAATTCACCTTGAGGACAAGCATAAACAATAAATTGACTTGATGACATCATATTTTTGATTAAGCAACGTGTTTAAATTGATCGCCATCTAACTCGATAAAAACCGATTCAAATTCTATTTGCTTTTCTAATAATAGAAGTCAAACTCGCTGGGTATTGATTGAAAAGGGAGTATGGTATAACTTTAACATGATGAATGTGTCCTAAAACAAATCATAGAACTATTATAAACCCCTTGATGAAATTATTCTCATTAGTACCGGATTGTTATTAAAGTCTAGGGATCGGTAAAAAATTAGATAATTTGATGACAACACGCTAACAGATGCTAAGATTATTAAAGACATCTTTATCAGTCTAACCCCCGACTCTTTATTTAATTGCTGATTTGGAATGAGCCTTAATCCTGTCCCGATTCACCTTCAAGTTGCTGAACGAATTCGACACAACATTAAACAAGGAATTTATCGAGTTGGAGAGCAATTACCTCAAGAAAGTTTATTAAGTCAATGTTTTAATGTGAATCGTCATATTATCAGACGGGCGATCGCTTGTTTAAAAAGTGAAGGCGTGTTAAATATCGAACCAGGGCGAGGAATTTTTGTGACCAAGAAACCGATTATTTATCCTCTAGGGAAACGAGTCCGTTATAATGAAATTCTGATTAATCAAGGCTTAGAACCTAGTTTCCAATTGTTAAAATGTATAGAAATTAAAGCGGATCTTTTAGTGGCTAATCATTTAGAAATTCTCGTGGGAGAATCCGTTGCTTGGATTGAACGTTTAATGTTTGCCAATAATGTACCGATTTCTATTACAAGTAGCTATTTTCCCCTAGACTATTTTCCGAATTTGTTAGCCTATGAAGCCCAAATGTGGTCAATTTCCCGACTCCTGAGAGAAATCTATGGCTGTGATCATTTACGGCGGAATACGTGGATTTCTTCTCGCCTTGTTGATGCTGACGATGCTCAATTATTGCACATATCAACAACCAGTTCTATTTTACGAGTTGAATCAATTAATGTCGATCAACATAATCATATTATTGAGTATGGAATTACCCGCTTTCGAGGGGATCAAATCGAACTAGGTTTAGGATCTCAATGTTTTCCCCTATAACATTATTATATTAATATTAAGTTTATTTACAGTAATTTCCCAGCCTCAATCGGGGTACATGATAAAGGTTTTAAGTTAAATTTAAGTTAAAATAGTTTAATTTGGGGTAAAAATTAAAACTTGATCAACAAAATATTATTTTTATTGAGAAAAAATAATATTTGTAAAATTAATTTAAAATTAAGCTTTGGATTTTACACAAAACCCCCTTGACTTTGAGCCAGTTTTTATCTATGATTAAAACTTAATTGTTAAACAAACAAAACAATTAAAATTAGCAGTGTTTGGATACAAAGATGAGACTAACTCCAGATTTTTCTGCTCAAACTCAGGTTGATCATTGGGAGACTCAGGTGCCTTGTGTATCGGATCAATCTCAATTGGAAGCGTTTGCTACTGATCTCACTCAAATCTTTAGCTTAGAAACCGATGGAAGACTGTCTCCAAAGCAAGCCTATAGCCAGATTAAAACCTTGATGACTAAATTAAAAACCCAGGTGGTAGGAGACTAAACTGAATTTTAGAAACCTGATTACAGATGAAGAGTTATAAATTTTGATCAGGAAGATCAGTTCTACTTTTCGTGCGATAGATTGCAGAATAAGACCAGTACAATAAAGATTAGAACCCGTATATTTTTAAAATGGAAATCAATACTCATCCTCAAACCCAAACTTTAGGATATTGGGCTGTAAAAGCGATTCAAAAACATCTGGAAAAAGTCATAAGTCATGAATCTGATGTTTTAAAAGATGATGATCCTGAAGAACTCCATCAAATGCGGGTGGGAATGCGACGGTTACGTTCAGCAATTGTTGGCTTTGCTCCAGTTTTAGACTTACCCGAATCGGCTGAAGATGAAAAAATAGGTAAGATTGCGCGGCGTTTGGGGAAGTTACGAGATTTAGACGTATTATTAGAAACCTTACAAAACCATTATTATCCCCATTTACCGCCATCAGAACAAGAAACCCTAGATAAAATATTAATGAGTTGGGTGAAACAACGTCACAAAGCCTTTCGAGTTGTGGAATGGGTCTTAGACCATAAAACCTATAAAAACTTGAAAGAAGATTTACAAAATTGGATCAAAGAACCTTGTTTTACCCCTCTGGAAAAGCTACCCATTGATGAAGTTCTCCCCGATTTATTACTCCCCCAAATCAGTGAGTTATTCTTACATCCTGGTTGGCAAGTGGGTGAAGATCAAGTTAACCCTATTTCTTTGGAAACTTTAGAAGAAATTTTAAATAAACAGGGAAAATCTTTGCATAGCTTAAGAAAGCAAGTTAAACGAGTGCGTTATCAAATGAATTTATTTACGGATTTCTATTCTTCTACCTATTCTAACTATTTAGAAGATATAAAAGCGATTCAGGAGTGTTTAGGTGATATTCAAGATAGCATGGTTTTAGGAGAAAAAATAGCTGAAGAAATACCCTTCAAAATTAACTCTAAACTCCCGACTTTTATGGGTTTATTAGCCCAAAATCGTTATGAATCTTGGCAAAAATGGGAACAATTGCAACGTCAGTATTTAAAGCCAAAAACTCGTTATCAATTTCGCTCAGAATTGCTGCATCCTGTTACAGAAACAGGAACCCATAAAGATGAGAAGGAGGAAGAATAACCTTCTTCTCATCTCTAAAAATAAATTTAAGGTTGAGTTTTAGGTGCAGTCGTCGGTTGGGTTGTTGGGGTTTTAACTTTAACAAAAATATCATAACGACTGGTGCGATCATTTAGAATAGCCGTTGTTAATCCAATCGATTGAATCGCATCAATCCAGACCTTTTGCTGAGGGGGAAGTTGGGGTAATGATAAGGTTCTGACATTCGGATCAAACACTCGTTCAACATTCATAAAAAAGTTACCATTGTTGGGGTTAAGTCCCATCGGGATACTTTGTTGAAATACCGGGTTAGAGGTAATAGAAACCGAAGGTAAAGGAACAATTTGATCCGCAACTGATCCCCCCAAAGTAATATAAGCTAAATTCCCATCTAACCAACCCCGAGTTACCACAAATCCCCCAAAGGGAGAAACCCATTGCATTGCGGGTTGGTCTTTAATTTTAACTTCACTCACCTTAAATTTTTTATTCTTCATCACCTCATCTAATTGGGTAAAGGTTTTATCGGTTGCATTGCGATCAGACACTTTTACCATTAATACTAATCCCGCCACAAATCGTTCTAAAGCTCTGGGATTTGGAGTGGATGGAATTAAAGATAAAGCAAATTCTCCATTCATCCCCTTGAGAACATCCTTTTCTAATTCCAGTCCCGTTGAAGATTTAAAACTAGAACTCAAAACTTGAGGATTAAACGGTGCTATAGGATTAGCATTTGCACCTTGGGTATAATCTTCCCAAACTTGTTTTAAATTACTTCCAGAAACCATCATTAATGTATTTTCTGGAATTTGTTTGAGGATGGCTTGAGCTTTATTTTCAACGGTAAATTTTTTCTGACTATTGGGTCTTAACCAAGATACAGCTTTAAACCCAACCCCTTGAGATTCTAAATTAATATTAGTTGCTAATCCTTGATGTTGTTGAACTTGTTCTAAATTTTTCTCAGGAATAGGATTTCGAGAACGGTAAGATGCCACGGTTGTAGCAACGGGAATATTGAGATAAACTTGAGCAAAGGGATTTCCGGTTTTAATTGTATTCAAAGCCGTCGCATATCCTGGAGTTCTCGCTAAAGAACCTGAACCCCGATAGGTATCAATGGCGCGTTCTGTTGCATTGGGATCAGTTGTCACCACTAAGAAATCCTGTCCCAAAACCGCAATAGAATAATTTTGTTTGGGATTTCCTTGGGTTTCAATAATATCAATTCCTCGATAAGATCGTTGAGTTGTTTG
This sequence comes from Planktothrix sp. FACHB-1365, assembly GCF_014697575.1. GTDB lineage: Bacteria > Cyanobacteriota > Cyanobacteriia > Cyanobacteriales > Microcoleaceae > Planktothrix. Next base: position 214,196 of record NZ_JACJSC010000006.1, read on the forward strand.
ACCTTGAGGTAAGGTTTTCGGTTGTGATAATAATTCTTTAGCTTTGGCGGGGTTAGCAATCGGAAATACCATCACCGTCGCTTGTTGATTTAAGGTTGTAGATGCTTCCGTACTGGGCGGGGTTCCTGATAGTAAACTAGAATTTGGTAAAAAGGCAATCATCACTTCTTTTCCGACCCAAGGCTGAATATCTTTCTGATAATCATAGCCATTTTCGGTTAATACCCGATTTTGCCAATCATTTAAGACTTGTTTTAACGTCGCTTGAGATTGGGGTGTACCATATTGCTTTAATTTGTCCCATTGTTGGCTATCTGTGGACAGAGATACAGCCACCATTGCTTCAGAAGGAACAACATTTGCACCGAGGGGAACACCTTCTAAAAATTTACGCGAAACTAAGGTATAGTAAGCGGCAATTCCACCCCCAACAAGCAGTACCGCAACTCCCACCGTTAAAATTAAATTAGGTTTTATTTTTTGCATGATCAATTAGCAACGATGGCTGTAGGCAACCAGTAAACAATAATGATTGAGTATCGAGGGAGATTTTAACCCAGGGGGTTGCACTTTGCAAATTCATCACCGGATAGACGGGTTTTCATCTTGAGGATTGGAAAAACTATTAAACCAACCTCGTCGCCAGAAGAAAAAGAATAAGGCTAAGGCAATCATAAACATTAGTCCCAAACAAACCGGATAACCCCAATACCAATTGAGTTCAGGCATATTTAACGGGGAACTATCGGGGTTAAAATTCATTCCGTATACCCCAGCCACAAAGGTTAGGGGAATAAAAATCGTTGAAATTACGGTGAGTAACTTCATAATTTCATTCATTTTATTGCTCATGGAAGACATATAAATTCCCATTAAATCGGAAGATAATTCTCGATAAGTTTCGACCATATCCCGCACTAAAATTGTATGATCATAACAATCTCGTAAGTAAACCCGAACCTCTGGACTAATTAAATCACTTCCATCTCGAATTAACACATTAATGGCTTCTCGTTGTGACCAAATAGCTCGTCTGAGGGTAAATAAATCTCGACGAATACTATAAATTTTAGCTAGATTTTTAGGAACCGGATTAAACACAACCTCGTCTTCTAATTCTTCTAAAATATCTCCATATTCTTCTAAGACAGGGAAAAATCCATCAATAATGGCATCTAAAATCGCATAAGCTAAATAATCCACTCCTTGTTTGCGAATAATCCCTTGATTATAACGAATGCGATCGCGCACAGGTTGTAAACAATCATATTCTGCTTCTTCCTGTACCGTTAGCAAATAATTTTTTCCTAAAATAATACTAACTTGTTCTTTATGTAGCGGATCTTCACCGGGCTTAAGCGTTACCATCCAGGCAACAATTACCAGTTGACCATCATATTCTACCACTTTCGGACGTTGGGGAACATTCACCACATCTTCTAAGGCAATGGGATGTAAATTAAATACCTTCGCCATGCGTTCCCAAGTGTCTTGATTTCCTAACCCTAAAATATCTAACCAAGAAACAGAATGAGTATCTAAATAAGGCGCGCATTCTTCCGGTGTCGTTAATTTTAAACGAGTCGCCATCCCATCATTATAATCAATTAAAACCATTTCAGGTGGCGGATCATCCGCTTCCACATCTAAGGTTCCCGGTGGTGTACCCGGATCATCATAAAAATAATCTAAATTTGATTCTTCTTCCTCATCCTCATCTTTTACAGAATCAATCGCGGCTGTTGAAAATTTCATACTATGGATCATAACCAGTTCCCCAGAATGTGAATTAAATGGGTTTACAAGTCAAAAAACTAATGCCATTTTATCGATTTTTCTTGAAAATGTAGTACAACAAAACCGGAATTATTTATATTTTAACTCAAAATCCTAAAAAAGTTGTGATGATTTTTTATAAAATTTTAAATTCTCTTAAAGCAGGTAAAAAGTTTTTATTCTCATGGCTAGGACGGCTCAACTTTAGTAAAGCAAATCGTTGTAATGGCGTTAAATTCTGCCAGTGTTTTAACGTGATCTCAACCCCCATTTCCTCTGCTTTTTGCTGCACAATATCCGGTAATTCAGTAGAATCTAACCAAAGGGGATGCTCATCAATCGGTAAATCCTTTAAGGGAATATTGGTATATTGTGCTGCTAATTGATACAATAAACTCCGATAGGCTGCTATTTCTTCCGGTGTACTGATCGGTTTTTCTACTAATTGTTGACGAACATCATGGGGAAATTTATTCCAATGTTCTAACTTCAACTTAACCCCACAGCTATCCAGTTTATACCGCACAACCATCGGAATACAATTCAAAGCCTTAACAAAATCCTGTTCAAATTCAAACAAATTGTTCATATTACGAATTACGAATTACGAATTACGAATTACGAATTACGAATGGGCAATGAATAGGCAATAGGCAATAGGAAACAGAAATTTCTCCCCTCGCTTCCCCTGCTCCCCTTGTCCCCTTATCCCCTTATCCCCTTATCCCCTTATCCCCTTGTCCCCTTGTCCCCTGTCCCCTTATCCCCTTATCCCCTTGTCCCCTTGTCCCCTTGTCCCCTTGTCCCTACTTCTGCTCTGGATGCGCCGCTTCTGGGGAAGTCGCTCCCATCTTATTAATCCTATAAATCATTTGATATAATCGTCCAACACGACGTTGATTAAAATGGAACATTAGACGCGGTAAACCTTCGGTTTCGCCCCCTATTTCTTCAGGGAAAGCTTTCGTTTTCTCAATTCTTCCTTTCGATAACATATCGTGAAACTCGGTATTAAGTTGTTCCACTTGCTCATTTGATAATTCCGATTTTAAGCACATCACAAACTTATCTTTAACGTGGCGACTTGAATGATAAACTCGATAGAAATTAGCGATCGCTTCACAAGCCATAGACAAATCATCCGTAATCGTATAAAAACTGGGATCATCCGGTGAAATCAATCCCCGATTGAGCATTTGTTTTTCAATAAATTGATGTAAATCGTACCAATAATCCCCCCCCGGACGATCCACTAAAATCAACGGAGCAGGGCCAAATTTTCCCGTTTGAATTAAGGTTAAACATTCAAAGGTTTCATCTAACGTCCCGAACCCCCCTGGAAACATGGCTAAAGCATCACTTTCACGCAAAAAAAACAGCTTGCGCGTGAAAAAATACTTAAACATAATTGCTTTTTTATTCCCTTCAATATACGGATTTGAAGATTGTTCAAAGGGAAGTTGAATATTTAATCCAAATGATAAATCCAGACCCGCCCCCTCATTTCCCGCCTGCATAATTCCCCCTCCACCCCCAGTTAAGACCATAAATCCTTGCTGGGTGACAAATCGGGCAAAATCTGCCGCCATACGATACTCTTGAGTATTAGCCGGAATCCGAGCCGAACCAAAAATACAAATTTTGCGAACATGGCGATAGGGATAAAAAACTTGAAACCCTCGTTCTAAGTCCAGCAAAGAGGCGGAAATAATTTTCCAATCCAGAGTTTCAAATTCTTCCCCAGCCATGTGAACTAGGCTCGAAAGTGCTCGTGAAATCCACTTCTTATGCTTTAAATTCGGCAGTTGATCAACTAACTGAATAATATCTGCTTGTAGAGAATCTACCGCTTGGCTAATGTCAGAGGAGTTCATAAGATTTTATCGCGTACAACAAAGCACCTCAGACCCAAGGTTCCAAGGCGCAACACCCGTGAATAATGAGCTTGAGGTTCGAATATCATTTTGGAGGACTCAAGAACTCCGTCTAGCAACTGACTCAAATGGATTGTTTTTGAAGTCAGTTGTTTAGATGAGTTGTCAACCCCTGCAACAATGATTAAACAGTGTTCCCTAACGACTTCAGGTATTTGGCTTCAGATACTTTTCTAAAGTAGACGCTAATGTCGTTTTAGGAACAGCACCCACAACCATATCCACTCTTTGACCTCCTTTGAAAATCATCAGAGTCGGAATACTGCGAATACCATACTGACTAGCAGTAGTAGCATTTTCATCTGTATTGAGCTTGACTACTTTTACTTGTCCGGCATATTGCTCTGCAATTTCCTCGACAACAGGTGCAACCATGCGACAAGGCCCGCACCAAGGCGCCCAAAAATCCACTAACACTGGGATTTCGCTGTCAAGCACATCTTCCTTAAAACTAGCATCAGTAACTGTTAAGGCGTTGGACATCCCTAGAAATCCTTATATATAAGACCCTATCAAATTTGACAGTCTCATCGTAGACACAAGAGTATCTAACGAGAGCTTCTTGCTTAACCGATTGAATAGGCAAAGCGTTAATTTTAGATTTAACAGCCTTCCTACCCTCTTGTCTACAAGAAATTAGATTATCCGTCCACTGACTGTCGAACAGTAGACGAAGCCAGAGAGGAGATTAATGCTCTCCAGTTTTTGCTTTGTTTTTGTCTATCCTACTCGGATGTTGAGCAAGCTGTTAACTCGGCAATAACTCCTTATTATATTTCAATACGGGCTTGAATTAACCATTAGGAGAACTTAGCTCAAATGCAATGATTTGAGTTAGATCATCTATCCCTAGAGGGATAACGTTACAGGGGAACAGGGGAAACCCTGGCTCTATTAGAGCTTAAATCTCTTCAAAATTAAATCCAACCTTATTATGGGGACAAGGCTTAATTCATTTCGCCTAGATTTAAGTGGATTTTTCAAGGCAGACCCTTAAACCAATCTTACCGCAAAAGGATATTCAGTTGAACAATTACTCACCTGATACCCCGTTATCAAAATTTTTGTCTAACGACTTGCACAAATGAGCAGTTATCCTTATCCTAGGAGCAAGCGAATCTAAGCGGGTCGGTTCTAATTTCTAAAATTAAGAAACCGCCCGAACAAAAGTTCAGGCGGAGTGTGGTGTGAGGAGTGAACGGAAACATACGTCTCCGCTTCTTCTATTGTGCCATTTTATTTCCCAGAATTCCAGGTTGAGTTGTAAAAATTACGACTGTTTAACAAGTTTCGTCAAGAATCCTTGAACCCTTTCTCCGTAAATTTACTTACCCATTCCTAACTGTTGAGCTTTTTGGTAGACTTTCCCTTCGGTTAACAGCGAAGGAGCAATCACAACTTCCACCTGCTGCATTTCTGGAATCGTTTGCGCTCCAAGGGTTCCCATACTGGTTTTTAACGCTCCCAATAAATTATGAGTCCCGTCATCCAATTGAGCAGGGCCACGCAGGATTTGTTCTAAGGTTCCCGTTGTCCCCACCCGAATCCGAGTTCCACGCGGTAACACCGGGCTAGGGGTTGCCATTCCCCAATGATAACCCCGTCCCGGAGCTTCTTTGGCACGAGCAAAGGGAGAACCAATCATCACCCCATCAGCCCCACAAGCGATACATTTACAGATATCTCCTCCGGTAATTAATCCGCCATCGGCAATAATGGGGACATAACGCCCGGTTTCTTGATAGAAATCATTCCGCGCTGCGGCACAGTCGGCTACGGCCGTTGCTTGGGGAACCCCCACCCCTAAAACCCCTCGTGAGGTACAGGCCGCACCGGGGCCAATCCCAACTAAAATTCCCGCAGCCCCCGCTTTGAGCAAATCCAGGGTGATATCATAAGTGACACAGTTGCCCAAAATCACCGGAATGGGCATTTCTTGGCAAAATTGAGCTAAATCCAGAGGAATAACGGACTCCGGTGAAAGGAATGTTGTTGACACCACCGTTGCTTGTACAAAAAATAAATCAGCCCCAGCTTCAGCCACAACCGCACCATATTTACTCGCTCCCGCAGGTGTAGCACTTACCGCCGCAATACCGCCACCGCTTTTGATGTCCTGAATTCGTTGGGTTATTAATTCGGGTTTGATGGGTTCTGCATACAATTCTTGCATCAGGGTGACAAACTCATCCTTCCCAACTGAAGCGATCCGATCCAAAATCGGTTCTGGGTCTTGATAACGGGTTTGAATCCCTTCTAGGTTCAATACTCCCAATGCCCCCAATTTAGATAATTCTACCGCCATGCGAACATCAACTACCCCATCCATAGCACTCGCAATAATGGGGATTTCTCGTTGAATGCCACCAATTGTCCACGTTGTATCTGCCAAACTAGGATCAAGGGTGCGTTGTCCAGGGACTAACGCAATTTCGTCAATGCCATAAGCTCTGCGGGCAGCCTTGCCCCGACCAATTACAATATCCACTCTTGTATTTGTTCCCAAGACTCTATTTTTATTTAGACTATCATAACGGAGCCAAAGGACTCCCGCTAACCCTATGAGTGTAGGCAACCAACCCTAGTTATTCAAGATACTGGTGAAAATTGAGGACTGATTCTGAGACGGGTGTTAAAATCTCAAATAAATGCTAATCAGCTAAAAACTCTTTTGGAGGACTGAGCGTGACACAACCATCTATGAGTGGAGGCGAATTAGCCACAATCAAAGAACGGCTTGAACTAGATAAAATTACCGAGCATGAAAGCGATGTCATCGAAACAGATGAAGATACTGCTGAAGAGGATAGTGGTGATAGTGGTGGATTATATCCTTACGATCCAACTCAAGCAGATATTGATATTAGAGAAGATCCTCAAACTGTTTTTGAGTTATTGAGGAAATATGATAATGGCAAGCTGATTACCGATCCAGATTTTCAACGTAATGTAGTATGGGAATTAGAAAATAAAAGTAAATTTATTGAATCTGTTATCCTAAATTTCCCACTTCCTCCCTGGTACTTAAATCAAACGAAAGAGGGAAAACTGATTATTGTAGATGGTTTACAGAGGACTACAGCTTTACATGAATTTGTTAAAGACAAATTTAGATTAAGTGGTTTACAAGCTTTGACTAAGTTGAATGGCTACAACTTTTCAGAACTTAAAGAACTCCCCGGTGACTATCAAACCAGGATTGAAGATAAAAAACTTTACATATATTTTATTAAACCTTCTGTTCCTGTTAAAGTTGTCTATGATATTTTCAATAGAATTAATACAGGAGGAACTAGGCTTCAACGTCAAGAAGTTAGAAACTGTATCTTTTCAGGAAAATCAACGAAGCTGCTAAAACAGTTATCAGAAAAAAAATATTTTAGAAAGGCTATAGATAATGGCGTTTCAGCTAAAAGGATGAAAGATAGAGAAGTTATTTTGCGTTACTTAGCTTTTAAAATTTTTGATTATGAAAAAGATTATCAAGGTGATCTAAGTGATTTTGTAGAGCGTGCCATGAAAGAGATTAATTTGATGGATTATAAAAAAATAGAGTTATTAGAAAATGATTTTGAGCGAGTCATGAATTTAACTTTTGATTTTTTTGGGACTAAAAATTTTCGTTTACCCTCTGGTAAAAATAGGGGAAGAATAAATATTGCAATGTTTGAGTCTGTGTGCTATTGTTTTTCTATTAGTAGTGATGTTTTTTTAAAAAACAACAAAAATTCTATTCAAAATAATTTTACTAAATTGCTTGAAAATCAAGAATATTTAGATTCTATACGAGATTCTACTAGCAGCAAATCTAAAGTCATCACTCGCTTTAAACTGGCACAAAAAATTTTAGGAGACGTAGAAAATGCTAACTAAAATAGAGTTGAAAAACTTTAAGTGCTTTAAAGATAAAATACAGTTTCCTTTAAGACAGATAAACCTGCTAACAGGCAAAAATGGGCTTGGTAAGTCTACTCTTTTACAAGCTTTACTTTTAATGCGACAATCTATTGAGTATAGTGAATTTATAACCCAAATTCTATTGAATGGAAGTTGTGTAAAACTGGGAAATTTTGTTGATGTTAGAAATAGCAATATCTCAAGAGATGAATCCATTGTACTTAAATTTTTTATTCAAGGAAATATTAATAACACAGTTTTTGATAAATATATTGAATATTATTTAAAAGAAAATTTAGATGATGATATGGTAGCAGAAATCAGCAAAATCAATTTCTGTAATCAATTTAATTTAGACAATAATATTCCGATAAAAAGAGAGTATTTAAAGAGTGAAAACAATAATTATTTTAATATAAATGAATACTCCAATAACGAATATCAAAATTTAGACAACTATTCGTTAACTAATTTAATACCTAATGATTCCGACCCTACCTTAGTAGATGAATTTTTCAATTTTAGTCATATCCACTACATTTCAGCTGATCGTATTGGCCCACAAGAATTTTATTTTAAGTCTACTTTGAATAAGTTTCCTAATGTGGGAGCAAAAGGCGAATTTACCGTAAATTTGCTTGATAAAAAAAGAAATGATTTAGTTAATGAAAAGCTGTGTCTGGGAAATGATGCAAAGACATTATCTAATCAAACAGAAGAATGGCTAAGTTATGTTTTTGACGGAGCTAAAGTAGAAATATCTAAATCAATAAGTAATATTTTAGAACTTTTATTGAATACCGATGACTCAAAAGACCGTTATAAACCAGCTAATGTTGGTTTTGGATACCATTGCGTTTTACCAATTATTGTTTCAGGATTAATTGCTAGGGAAGGTGAAATATTAATTGTAGAAAATCCAGAAGCGCATTTACATCCTAAAGCACAATCGCAACTAACTCACTTTCTAGCTAAGGTTAGCAGTTGTGGCGTACAAGTTTTTATTGAATCACATAGCGATCATGTTTTGAATGCTTTGCGAATAGCTGTACTTGATCAAATTCTTGACACTGAAGATTTAAACATATTATGCTTACAGTTAAATTCAGAACAACCAGTTGTACAAATTCCTGTTCAATCTAATGGAGGAATTGAAGAATGGCCTCCAGGGTTTTTCGACCAAATGGATCAAGATTTTGAACGTCTTTTTGGAATCTAAAATGGAAATTTTTATTAATGAAGTCTCCCTTGAGGGACAGTATATTAATGATATCGAGTTCAAGGATGCAATAATAAAATTTAAAGCTATTTTCGATCTGCTTAAAAAAGTCAAAGACAAACAAATATATAAGGCGGATAGTAAATTATATGTCAACTATGAAGCGATAAAAGGCTCTAATTTTTCTGCAAGCTTAAATAATATTAAAGATAAGTCGCTTAAACGAGATTTTATAAACATTGTTTTTAACAAATTGAATGCTAAAGAGTGGCGTGAAGAACAAGTACATTCTCGAACAGACTCGTTTGATTGTTTGATGGGTAATGAAAATAAAGAGTACAAAATTGTAAATGATACATCATTAGCAGAAGTCGCTGAGAGGAAATTGCAGAATAGTAACTCAACCTATTTATTGATTAATTTTACACAGTCTAGTTTTAAAGTTGTCCATCCACATATTACTAAGTGTTGCTTAATTACGATCATTAAAAATAATGATGAAGTAAATTGTATAAAATTAGATGGTGTTGATGAAAAAGAAGCCCTTGACTCTTGGCTAGAACATATATTGAATTTAAGTCGCTTAGAATATGATGAATCTTCTAAAGACCCTCCCACAGATGAACAGACTATACTAAGAGAAGAAAAAAGATTTGAAAAAACTTCAAGCTATTATCAAGGTAGAGCTATGTACCGCGAAATAGATACAGGTAGGTATTGGTATGTAGATAATTTACATTGTGGTAAAGCTGCTCACTTAGAAGTTTTTAATAAAGCTGGACATCATCTTGGAGAAGCCGATCTAAAAGGCAAGATTGATAAGTCAAAAAAAGATAAAGATAAAACTATAAACTCTATGTAGGAGAAAGAGTTGCTAACGACATGGCCTTATTGCTTTCCGGTAAAATAATTAGAAGCGATCGCCCTTTTTGGGGTTCGTCCTTTTGGCAAATTTTATCGGTATAGGTTTTGGCTCATCTCGCTTACTCATTTTTCGTTCAACTTTTATGATCCATTTTATGAACAGAACACCGTAAGTTATAGCTAAAAGCCATCCCAAACAGGTATTTCCTAGTTTTAATATACTGTAATCAAAAATTAATTGTTGGTGATCTATGTTTAGTTTGTTTAAATCTTGAACTACTTCTTTATTTGCTACCAGTATTTTATTATACTCTTCAATCAACTTTAGTGAATCTACGCTTACAAATGGATTATTTTTCATCGCGTTTATAGTTGACTGATTGCAATCTATGATCGCCTGATTGTGTTTTTCAACTAACTGATTGCACTGTATCTGCCGTTCTTTGAGTTTTTCAGATTCTTCTTCTGTTAAACACAACATGGCTACATCCCTCTGTCTTAATTTATAAAATTCATAAAAAAATACTACCCCTAAACTACGATTTTTTAGAGATTGAAACCCTTTTTTTATATAACTCCTTGAATCCGATGGGAAAAGTGGGGTATGATGAAAGAGCAAGCTTGAATTGAAATTACAGGATATTAACTATGACACTTCGACTTGGGGATACCGTACCTAACTTTACTCAAGCATCCTCCGAAGGTGACATCAGCTTTTATGATTGGGCTGGGGATAGCTGGGTGGTGTTATTCTCTCATCCGGCGGACTATACTCCCGTTTGCACAACGGAATTGGGAACCGTTGCTAAATTAAAACCCGAATTTGACAAACGCAACGTTAAAGTCATTGCTCTGAGTGTGGATGATGCGGAGTCCCATAAAGGTTGGATTCAAGATATTAACGAAACTCAAAATACTGTTGTTAATTATCCGGTTTTAGCAGACCTAGACCGCAAAGTGTCCGAATTGTACGACATGATTCATCCCAATGCGAATGCGGCGGTTACGGTGCGGACTGTTTTTATTATTGACCCTAACAAAAAACTGCGTCTGAGCTTAACCTATCCACCAAGCACCGGACGCAACTTTGATGAAATTTTGCGGGTAATTGATTCTCTGCAACTGACTGACCACTACAGCGTCGCTACTCCGGCCGACTGGAAAGATGGAGAAGACTGTGTGATTGTTCCTTCCCTCAAAGACCCAGAAGTCTTGAAAGAGAAGTTCCCCAAAGGGTATCAAGAAGTCAAACCTTATTTACGTCTGACTCCTCAACCGAATAAATAAACGCATCAGCAGAACATAACCCGGTTTCTGAAGGCAAGAATCAGAAATCGGGTTTTTGCGTAAGTCCTGTTAATCTCTAAAATGAAAGAAACCCACTGCAAAATTTTAACTAGGACATCGTTCATGGACATTAAAAACGGTTTTGTTGGCACAATTGGCAATACCCCTTTAATTCGATTAAACAGTTTCAGCGATGAAACAGGCTGTGAAATTTTGGGGAAAGCAGAATTTCTAAATCCGGGGGGGTCTGTTAAAGATCGAGCAGCTTTATATATTATTAAAGATGCAGAAGAAAAAGGATTACTCAAACCCGGTGGAACTGTTGTAGAGGGAACCGCAGGGAATACCGGAATCGGATTAGCCCATATTTGTAATGCTAAAGGCTATAAATGTTTAATTATTATTCCTGAAACTCAATCTCCTGAGAAAATGGAAGCTTTAAGAACATTAGGGGCAGAAGTTCGTCCAGTTCCGGCTGTTCCTTATAAAGATCCAAATAATTATGTTAGATTATCAGGACGTTTAGCCTCAGAAATGGAAAATGCGGTTTGGGCGAATCAATTTGATAATTTAGCCAATCGTTTAGCTCATTATGAAACAACCGGGCCAGAAATTTGGCAACAAACCGATGGAAAAGTTGATGCTTGGGTGGCTGCAACGGGAACGGGAGGAACCTTTGCTGGAGTTTCGCTATTTTTAAAAGAGAAAAATCCTCAGATTAAAACCGTTGTTGCTGACCCGATGGGGAGTGGTTTATATAGTTATGTGAAAACCGGAGAAATTACAATTCAAGGGAATTCAATTACTGAAGGTATTGGAAATAGTCGAATTACGGCTAATATGCAGGACGTTCCCATTGATGATGCCATTGCCATTGATGATGATCAAGCGTTACGAGTGATTTATCAACTATTAAGAAAAGATGGATTATTTATGGGAGGTTCTGTTGGCATTAATGTGGCGGCGGCGGTTGCTTTAGCCAAAGAAATGGGGCCGGGTCATACCATTGTTACGGTCTTATGTGATGGGGGTGCTCGTTATCAATCTAAATTGTTTAATAAGCAATGGTTACAGGAACGCAATCTCTGGCCGGATAATTTAGATTAATTGCAGGTATGTTTTAGGGCGAGAAAACCTCGCCCCTACAGAGGGTGATATTCTATTTTTTATCTTACCAAGGACTTCCGACTAAGGTAAATGCTGCCCAATAATAGGGATAGTTTAAATCGTTATTATTGAGATTTTTTAGAGTAGGAGGAAGGGTAATTTCTTGGTTTTGATTAACTAAAATTAAACGACCGTCCTCAATGCGAACTTGACCCCGAATCATGGCAATTTGTGCCGATTGTAAAGCTTTTGCTTTAATACCCATTCTTTCTAAATGGTGATAAAATTCGCTCATTAACCCTAATGTTCCTTCATCACTCACATACCACAAACTTGCTAATACTGACTTTGCGCCGGAAGCAACAGCTAACCCCGCAAATCCTAATTCTGCATCTTTATCACCCACCGCAGTTCGACAAGCAGAAAGAACGAGTAAATCAACTGTTGGATCACTTAATCCTAATTGAGAAAGTTGATTTAAGGGAAGTTTTTGATCCCACAAGTGAATATAAGAATTACTCGCGTCTCCTGGTTTAAAATCGGCATGGGTAGCGAGGTGAATAATTGGGGTAGGATTGGTTTGGTATTGATTTTTAAGGTTAAATAAGGTAAAATTTTCATTGAGAAAATATTGATTTGTACCGAGTTCAGATGTCACCGTTGAGAGTTCAAGGGGAACGGCAGGTAAGGGATTTTGATCTTGAAATTCCGAAGCTCCCATTGCTAATACATTTGCTTCAGCAGTTGAATGATATTGAGTATTGACTAAACTAAAACTCGGAATCAAACTTAAGGCATATTTTTCGACTAAAAATTGTTTGCCATCATAAAGCGCTGCCAAGGGAATTCCTCGTAAAATAGCATCCATTGTAAACATTAAAATATCAACATTGTCTTGTTTTAATTCGGGTTCAATCGGGGCAATAATCCATTCATATAATTGTTTTGCTTTTTGTAAGTAAGTACCTTGTTGATTTTTACGCAAACTACTCACTTCTAATCGGAATTCTTTGATTAAATCGACTAATATTTTTTGATTCACATTGGGAACATTTCGATGCACAATCGAACCATTTGCACGCACTAATACGATTTCTAATCGATTTTCCCTGGAATAAACATAAATCAGTGCAGACTTAGTATTCGTTTGATGGTCTAAATTGGATAATATTTGTGGAATTTGAGAGGATTGGGGTTGAGAGTTATTAAAATTTGTTCCCAAATAATTAGAATATTCATAGCTAATTAAATTCTCTAATCCTGATAGTGCTTGTTCAACATTCCCCATTTCAAAATTATTATTAATCTCTGTTTTTAATTCTACTATATCAGGAACTACAGAAGCAACTTGTGTCGTTTGATTCATGGGGGTTTCTGCTTCAGCAGTTTCAGCATTTTCAGGTTCTTCTGGAGTCGTAGTTCCATCAGCATTTTCAGGTTCTTCTGGAGTCGTAGTTCCATCAGCATTTTCAGGTTCTTCTGGAGTCGTAGTTCCATCAGTATTTTCAGGTTCTTCTGGAGTCGTAGTTCCATCAGTATTTTCAGGTTCTTCTGGAGTCGTAGTTCCATCAGTGTTCGAGGGACTATCCCCTTCATTCATCGAATTTTCATTCAAAGTAACTGAATTGTCTTCTTCTAAACTTAGAGGCGAATTTTCATCAATGACTCCCTGAGAAGTTGCTTGATTATCCCCCGATTGTTCATCTGTATCAACGGTTAAGTCATCTATAACTTCTGTTGGTTCTTGGGGATTCACAGTTGTATTATTATTCAAAGGAATTCCTGCATTTAGAATTGTAATATTTCCTTGAGTAAAAGGATTAGAATTACTGACTATTGTAACTGGAGGTTGAATCGTTTCTGAACCCGTCGTAATTGCTCCTGCGGTTCCATTTAACGTTGCATCTCCAATCACAAAGGGTACAGTTTCTCCGCCTTGATATTGAATGGTAATTGCACCCCCATTACTACCATTTGCCGAAGAAATACTAACTGGAATTCCATTTTGATCAAGCAGAGTTCCTTGAACTTGCAAGACCCCTCCACTGGTTAAATTAATACTCCCTCCTTGAGAATTCAATGTATTTGTGACCAAAATATTATTAACAGCATTAAGGTTAATATTTCCCCCTTGAGTTGCAATAGAATTGACAGTAATTTCACTCGCGGATTCTAAACGGACTAAGCCCCCTGCGGTGCTAATTTCACCTACTGAAATTGATGGATTTCCAGCTAATCCATTATCCTGAGTAGATATAATTTGATTTTCAGGGGTTGTGAATTGAGAATTAGGGGATAAATTAACGGGATTAGCTAAGGTTTGCACCCCAGATTGTAGAATTAATGCTGGACTACTATTGAGAATTTCTGCATCTGGATCTGTTATATTGGTCAGGCTAGTATCGGGAGTTGTAATATTAATATTTCCGCCGGAAATTGCCCCTTTGGATTCAATTTTTAAAGAAGATCCGGTATAGTCTCCAAAAATAACATCTGCTTCTGAGCTAATAATAGGATCATATAAACTGACAAAGTTTCCTCCGGTTCCTCTAAGGTTTAAAATGCTAAAATTTCCCCTAGAGGAAAAGTGAGCGTCTCCTGAAATAATTCCATCACTAATTAAGGTCATATTTCCTTGACTTTGTAAGGGGGTAATAGGGTGATTTAACGCTAAAATATCAATATTTTGATTGCCTTGAATTGTTAAATTTCCGCCTGCATTGGCTTTAAATGGGGTTTGTCCATCTCGAATTGTAACGGTATTTGTAGCGATTAAATTTAAGTCACCTGTTGTTGAAAGTTGATTTTCAACTAATGTTAAATTATTAACGGCTTGTAGATTAGCAGTTTGAGCATTAACTCTGGCACCAGAAGTCATGATCACATCCCCTGAATTCGCGGATAATCCATTGCTTAAAACAACCTCTCCAGCTTGATTAAGGGTTGTTTGAGTTGCAGAATTTAATCCAGAACCTGTTAATAATTCGGGTAATGAAAGCGGATTGATAAATACAGAATTAGCGGTTAAATTAGGCGTAATTTCCAAACTTAAAGCATGACCTATTTGACTGATTTTAACTAAACTTTGACCCGGAACTGTTTGTACATAAATTTCTCCTGATGGTGCATTTAAGCTGCCTTCATTAATAACGGTTCCTCCCACTAACCTTAAGGATTGTCCCGAATTAATATTCAATTGCCCTAAGTTAATAATTGCACCTGGTTGAGGGGAATTAAATTGAAATTCACTCGGCGTTCCTACTAAGGTTGACCAATTATTATTCCCAATACTATTAAACCAATTTCCCTGTCCAAAACCAATGGCATCAGCCGTAGTCACCGTAAAGGCAGCCGGAATATTTAAACTCGCATTAGACCCAAAAATAATTCCCGCAGGATTGATTAAAAATAAGTTGGAATTCCCGCCAAGAACTTGAATTAAGCCATCAATAATTGAAGCTTGACCCCCCGTTACTCGTCCGAGAATATTTTGAATATTGGGTTCAGAAATAAAATTAACAATTTGACCTGTATTAACATTAAAATTTTGAAAACTATGGAATAAATTTGACCCATCAGAAGATCGTTGACCTCCTTGAATATTCCATTGATTATTCTGGGGAATGATTTGAGTTTCTGTTCCATCATTCGCGGGAATAATTGGTTGTGCGTGAACGAGAGGAGGAACAAGAACAGAAGCAAAAATGAATCCGAATAAAGATAAAGAATGTTGGATTTTCATAGTTAATTTTAAATTAAATTCCAAAGAGTGATTTCATCCGTTTTCTAACCCAAACCAGTGGATTGTTATCTAAATCTTCTTCCTCGCCTAAAATTCCCATTTCTCTTAACAGTTGTTGGCGTTGAAGTAGTTCTTGTTTCCGTTCTACTAATTTTTCAGCCATTTGATCTGCTAATTGAGGATAACTGGATAAAAAATGATGAAATACATTTCGATCCACAACAAATAAAATGGTTGTTTCTAAGGTTCGGACAGCAGCCGTGCGAGGAATTCCCATAATTAAGGAAAGTTCTCCAAAAAAGTCCCCTGGGTTTAAATTGCGAATATGTTTGTTGACTTTCTCCGAGATAATTTCCACTGAACCAGAAAGAATAATATGAAAGGCATCTCCTGGATCTCCTTCATGAAAAATAAATTCTCCTGATCGGATAGTTTCTCGATACCCTTGTTCAATTAATCCTAATAATTCTAAATCGGTAAACTGTTCAAAATAAACGACTTTTCTTAATAAATCTCGTAGGGATAGGGGGTTTGTTGATTCTAGTTCTAAACCCTCAGACTCTTCAACGGTTTGAATGGCAGAAAATTGACCTTGAGGAGAAGCCTGAACAGCAACGGGATAAGGGTTAAAAATTGTTCGCAATTCTTCAGGGTTTTTGATCCATAAATCTCTTTGAGGAAGGGGGATAATAATATTGTTTTTTTTAAGCTCAGTTTCTATAATATAGTTTAATGAACTTTGGATCGGAAGTCTAGCTTTGGGTTGATCAATCCAAACTAAAAGCTCAAAATTAATCGCACTATCTCCAAAACTTCTTAACCAAACTTGAGGTGCGGGATAAGATAAAACTCTCGATTCTCGGCGTGCTATTGCTAATAAAACTTCCGTCACTAACACTGGATCACTTCCGTAAGCAACGGGAACTTGAATATGAATTCTACTATTAACATTTCCATAACTCCAATTAATGATTTTTCCACTGACTAAAGTTTGATTGGGGACAATAATTGAAATTCCATCATTGGTTAAAATTGTAGCAGCACGAATTGATATTTTGCGAATCGTTCCTTCTAAATCATCAATTTCAATATAATCTCCCACTTTAACCGGACGTTCAATTAGGAGAATTAATCCGCTTACAAAATTTTGAACTAATCCCTGGAAACCTAAACCGATCCCAATCCCTAAACCTCCAGCTAAAAAGCTTAAAGACCGAATATCTAAACCACAGGCTTGAGGAACAATAATAAACCCTAAAGCAATGACAAAATAATAACAAATTGTAGCGATCGCGTCTCGGCTACCTTCATCAAATCCCCATTTGACCAATAATTTATCCCGTAACCAATTAGTAAAAAACCGGGCTATTAAAATAACAGCCAATAATGAAATAATGACGGTAATAATTAAACTCACTGAAATTGTAATTTCACCTAATCTAATAGGTTGAGTGAAAATTTTATTGATAAATTGTATTATTCCTGAAATAATTGTCATTAATTTTGCCCTCTTTTTTCTGATAAATCTACAACAATTTAGAGCCTTAATTAAAATTAAATATTCTAATTACATAAATTTTAAAAAAATGACTGAATCTGTGAAATCGCTTTAATCGGTTTAAATTCATGTTTTAATTAAGGATTAACCGACGTTTCAATCCCATGAATCATCATACACTCAAAGCGACTTGTACAACGGTTCATTTAGGGGGGTTCTCCTGCAATTTACCTCCGGCTTTAGTGATCAACTCTGGAGATTCCATTGAAGTCGAAACTTATACAGGGTTCAAAATTTATCAGGAAGCACCAGAAGCCTTTCTCACCCCCGAATTAGTAGAAATTTGCCAGCATTTACCCCCAGAACGCATTGTAGGGCCAGGTTCCCATCTATTAACGGGGCCAATTTATATTCGAGAAGCACAACCGGGAGATGTCTTAGAAATTCAATTAGAGGAAATTTATCCTCGTTTAGCAATGGGATTTAATGCAATTCGCACGGGTTGGGGCGCTTTACCGCAACAGTTTTCTGAATCTCGATTACGGTTTATTCCCTTAGATTTAGAGCAAAATATTGCTGAATTTCCTCTCAATTCAGGGATTAAAATTCCCTTAAAACCCTTTTTTGGAATTCTAGGGGTGGCGACTCCAGAAACCCAACAATCTTCAATTCCGCCCGGAATTTATGGCGGCAATTTAGATAACCCAGAATTGCAAGCGGGTTCTCGTTTATTCCTACCTATTTTTGTTCCCGGTGCGTTATTTTCCATTGGAGATGGGCATTCTGCACAAGGAGAAGGAGAAGTAAATGTTACCGCAATTGAAACCTCAATGAAGGGTAAAATTAAACTGAATTTACATAAAAATATATTGTTAACGTCTCCCCTTGCAGAAACGCCATCGGATATCATTACTATGGGATTTGCAGAAACCTTAGATTTAGCGTTTGAATCGGCTTTAAAACAAATGATTGATGTTCTACAACAATTCTTTGGATTAGAAGCAGAGGAGGCTTATGTTTTATGTTCTCTAGCCGCTAATTTTAGAATTACTCAAGTGGTTAATTCTCCGCAAAAAGGAGTTCATGGAATGATTTCTAAATCCATTTTAGGTTTTCCCTTAAAATCTCTGCTTGATCATAAGGTTGTTAGTTATTTATAAGGGCGAACGATGGGACTCGAACCCACGAGTGGAGGAACCACAATCCTCTGCCTTAACCACTTGGCTACGCTCGCCATACGATTTTTTAATATAGCACAGGATCAGAAACATGACTAGAGGTTTTCCCAAAAAAATTTTAATTTACTGATCCCAAGCTATGGGAAAGCCATATTAAGCGTTTTCCTGAGCGGATACAATCTCCGATAAGGCATAACGAGCAATGACGAAACAAGTTCTAGCTTGTTCAATCTCCGATAACTCAGACCAACACCCTGATCCTACTATAGGGGAACCGACTTCCATTCCTTCAAGTTCCCCGCCTCGCATTGCATAAGCAAAAGGACGGGCTAAAACCTGTAAATCTTCCTGTGACCATTGAGGTAGTAGTTCTTGAACACAGTAGACTAATTGATCCGCCAATGACAGACTTTGTGAAGAAACTTGTTGAGTGATACGAGTGGTTACCTGTACCAACCGATGTAACAACTCATGGGGTATTTGTTCAGCAAAACGTTGTAATAAGGAGGTTTGTAAACTTGTGGCCAACCAAAGCTGATTTATTTTACCGATAAACCGTTGAGAGCTTTCAGCGAGTTCAGCGTCGGTAAACGCCTCTACCAAAAAATCGGGAGCTTCTTGCTTTAATAAATAAGCTTCAGCCTCCATCGTATGGGGGTTCCAAGGGTACGGTGACTCATTGGGAAATAGGCAATTGAGTAAATCCCATTCCGCTTGAATTTCTGGGTTTTGAGCATCGTTAATCATAATAGGAGCCTTTAGGAGAATTTTAGGAAGTATTGGATTTTAGATCACCCGCTAAACCCCACTGAATCATTTTCAGAGCTTCTATACTATATCTATAGTCAGTTCACATCGAAAATCCTCAGAGGAGTCTGGCAGGTTAGGCACTAGGAATATCAAAATTTGTAATAAAAACAAAATGATTGCTGAAAATATCCGTTAGTTTTGCCTCTGTTGGACGATTGAGAAACAGTCAGTCTGCATTAAACCCCAATCCTATAGAAGTTTTATCATGATGACCTTCTGATCTCAAAAAGCTTCTACCTCAACGACTGAAGCAGAATGCTATACCCGCCTCCCTAGCTACAGCAACACCTAGAAAGATTCCGTAAGCCATCAAAAACCTGTGGAGTAGCCTAATTCAATATTTCAGATCAATTGAGATTAGATATTTCCCCTTCAGCCACCCTACCCAATCTCCCCCTCTGTGTACTAACCGTTCCTAGCAAGAAAGGGATCTCAAAAATGGGTTAAATCTCCAAAATAGCTCAAACCCTTTCCAATCAAGGGCTGCAAGATAATCAAAAAAAATTTTTCAAAAAGGGTTGACACAGCCAAGAAAGGCTGCTAGATTAATAAGAGTGTCGAAAAACAAAGACGGCACGCCGAACCTGGACAACTAAAGAGTTTGAAAGCCAAGTTAGCACATTCTATATATCTCGTCTTTAAGAATTTCTTCTTAATCGGGGAGTTTAACACAAACTTTCTGAAAAAGCAAAAAATTCTAAAACTTTGAGAAACAAGTTTTAGAGCCAAAAAAACAGATTCTTCAAAATGGAGAGTTTGATCCTGGCTCAGGATGAACGCTGGCGGTCTGCTTAACACATGCAAGTCGAACGGAACCCTTCGGGGTTTAGTGGCGGACGGGTGAGTAACACGTAAGAACCTGCC